>NZ_JACJER010000300.1:0-860 GCF_014164185.1 Shewanella sp. SG44-6
CAACTGAATTCGGACACGTTGGTGGTCACATGGGCCATGAAGTCGACTTTGCTTAAGGCTTCATCCCAACGTTTCCCTTCAGGATTGGAAAAGTTGAAGTTATTAAAATAAGCTAAAATCACTTTTATTTCATAAGGATCAGCAGCGAGCATGCCATTAGGGACGTTACCCGTGATCACCCCACCTCCAGGCTTACCTTTAGCAATGGCAGGGAATGCTAAACGACCACGTTGGTCAATTTTTTCTTTTTTGACACCTTTAGCAGCAATCTCATCCATATAGGCTTTTGCCTCTGGATATTCTTTCAGCAGTGGCGTTTTATTACCGGGGAATAAGCCCCCTTTGCTATCAATGCCACCAAATAGGCCATTTAATGCATGACAAGAAATTGAAGTATAAGTACCACGGGCCTGCATCACTGCACCTCGGGATGTCCATACTTGCACCGCAGGCGCCGCCGCCCCCATATCTTTAGCAATGGCGATAATGGTTTTAGGGTCAATACCGGTAATTTTGCTTGCCCATTCAGGGGTGTAATCTTTAAGGGCCTGGTTCCACCATTCGACTAAACCGTAGGTATGGGTTTCTTTAAAGCTCTCGACACTGACGGTTTTACCTGCTTTAAACAGGTTTTTACCCTCAATAAAATCTCCAACAAAGGGCTTATGCCATACACCTTCAACTAAGGCCACATGGGCAATAGCGAGTGCGAGAACACTGTCTTGGCCAGGTTCAATCGGTAATGGTGTTGCACAGGTTTCAATTCAACAACCCTCGATTAAACGTCTATGGGATACCCGTATCGATGAATCTGAAATCCCTTACATGTTAGCTAAAAAGCTGGCTGATAAAGGATTTGA
>NZ_JACJER010000301.1:0-847 GCF_014164185.1 Shewanella sp. SG44-6
TCACCTCCGGGTAGGAAGTGGACTCGCCTTAGTTTTTTAGAATATTCAAGACACTTAAACAGTGTGTTGAGAACTCAAGTGTTAATGCTTTCGCATTAACGTTTTTCGCACTAACGTAATCACACGAACGACAACGAATCATCATCCATGCGCCTTTAGTTAGTACTATCAGCTTTCCAAATTGTTAAAGAGCGGGCTTAAAAAAGCCAAAGATAAAATTTCGTTTATCTTTGGCATCTCTAACCTATGCATAAGCTTATCGTCATGATAAGTGTAAATGGTGGAGCTATGCGGGATCGAACCGCAGACCTCCTGCGTGCAAGGCAGGCGCTCTCCCAGCTGAGCTATAGCCCCATTTACATGCAGTTGAGATTAATATCAAGTATCCAATCATAAGATTGGCGAAGCCAAATCGAATTTTAACAAGTTAAGTCAATGCAACGTTTAGTTCTTCACTAAACGAGTATTTAATTAACGCAGATAAAATGAAGATTTGGTGGGTCAGAGTGGACTTGAACCACCGACCTCACCCTTATCAGGGGTGCGCTCTAACCAGCTGAGCTACAGACCCATTCTTTTTGGTCTTTTAATCCTTACTCGGCGTTACTTTCTTCGTTTCTCAGTCATGTGCTAAAGCACACTCCCTGCGAGACTCATCAAGTGCCTTGATTAAGAATCAAAATCCTCAAAAATACCTTTCGATATCTTTCTCTTTCTTCTATCAAGTAATCTGTGTGAACACTCACATGCATCGCTGCACTTTAGGTATTGAGTTAGTCGTATAGGTAAGGAGGTGATCCAGCCCCAGGTTCCCCTAGGGCTACCTTGTTACGACTTCACCCCAGTC
>NZ_JACJER010000302.1:0-808 GCF_014164185.1 Shewanella sp. SG44-6
TGACAGCAAAATATGATAATAACGCCCCAAAAACTGACTTATTAGCAACACAAATACAGACCGCTCGTTGGCAGACAATTGATGTACAAGCAATTGATAAAATGGCCGTGTTACAACTTGACGATAAACTTAACCAAGCCAGTGTGATTTCAATAGGCAGTGGATTAAGTATTGGCCAAAGTACTGACCAACTCAGCGTTAACTTTAGCCGTAGCCGTAATTATCTTGACAACAACTCTATCAACAACAGCTCTCTCGACAACAGCTCTCTGGGTAACAAAAAGCATCACAACAGCGATTCAGATGGCTTATCTGTCCCTAATGGTAATAGTGAATTTTTTTACGCGCTCTTAACTCAGTTACAAGCTAATCCTAATCCGGTCATATTCGATGCTGACGCACTGAATTTTATCAGTCGCTTACTTCACCCAGGTAATATCGCAACCACATCGATAACCCTACCAAAACACAGCATTATCACGCCACACCCCAAAGAGTTATCACGATTATTGAATCTTGATGTTAGCGAAATCCAAGCCAAACGGGTGCACTATACCAATATGGCCGCTAAGCAATTAAACGCAGTCGTTGTTCTTAAAGGCAAACATACTGTGATTAGTGATGGCGAGCAGGTATTTATCAACCCAACAGGAAACAGCGCGCTTGCCAAAGCCGGAACAGGCGATGTGTTAACCGGAATGATAGCTGGTTTTTGTGCTCAAGGTGTCAGCCCTATAGATGCCGCATGTTTAGGTGTCTATTTACACGGTTTAGCAGGTGATATTGCTGCAGAGGACTTAAGTCAATA
>NZ_JACJER010000303.1:0-767 GCF_014164185.1 Shewanella sp. SG44-6
GCCATGATTGAATCTTGGTTAGTGGGGTAACACTTAAATGTCACATCCATTTGATATTTTGCCGCTAGAGAGTGGTGCTAGGTTGATTTTTACCCCTTGCCCAGGGACTAAATCTGTCCCTGTGACAGAGGCGGTGGCAACTCTTAAAGCGGCGGGAACTGAGGTCATCATAACCTTAATGCCACTTGCCGAATTGCAAATATTTGGTGTTGCATCATTGCCCGATATTTGCCATGAAGCGGGGATCCGTTGGTTACATTTACCTATAGAAGATGATGCGGCACCCGCAGAGGCATTCGAGCTCGCGTTTGCGCGGCACAAAGCAGAACTGCTGGCATTGATGCAAACTCAATCCACAATTGCCATTCATTGTCGCGGTGGTTCCGGTCGCACAGGATTAATGGCGGCAATCTTGCTGTTACTGGCGGGAGGCTCCTTGGCAGAAGTGATAACCCAAGTGCAATCCATTCGCCCTAATGCCTTAACCAATGTGCATCAACGCGGCTATATCGAACCGATAACGCTTTAATCTTAAACAAATAATATAAAACACCTAATATAAAACTGAGTGTGAAGGATGCAGATATGACAATCAAAATCGGGATAAATGGCTTTGGCCGTATGGGACGTTTAGCATTACGTGCTGCTTGGGGCTGGGAAGAGGTTGAGTTTGTGCAGATTAATGATCCCGCAGGGGATGCGGCGACCTTAGCCCATTTGCTGACATTCGACTCTGTGCATGGTCGCTGGCAGTACGAAGCCAATGC
>NZ_JACJER010000304.1:0-767 GCF_014164185.1 Shewanella sp. SG44-6
GCATTGGCTTCGTACTGCCAGCGACCATGCACAGAGTCGAATGTCAGCAAATGGGCTAAGGTCGCCGCATCCCCTGCGGGATCATTAATCTGCACAAACTCAACCTCTTCCCAGCCCCAAGCAGCGCGTAATGCTAAACGTCCCATACGGCCAAAGCCATTTATCCCGATTTTGATTGTCATACCTGCATCCTTCACACTCAGTTTTATATTAGGTGTTTTATATTATTTGTTTAAGATTAAAGCGTTATCGGTTCGATATAGCCACGTTGATGCACATTGGTTAAGGCATTAGGGCGAATGGATTGCACTTGGGTTATCACTTCTGCCAAAGAGCCTCCCGCCAGTAACAGCAAGATTGCCGCCATTAATCCTGTGCGACCGGAACCACCGCGACAATGAATCGCAATCGTCGCTTTGTTTTGCATCAAGGTCAGCAGTTCTGCTTTGTGCCGCGCAAACGCGAGCTCGAATGCCTCTGCGGGTGCCGCATCATCTTCTATAGGTAAATGCAACCAACGGATCCCCGCTTCATGGCAAATATCGGGCAATGATGCAACACCAAATGTTTGCAATTCGGCAAGTGGCATTAAGGTTATGATGACCTCAGTTCCCGCCGCTTTAAGAATTGCCACCGCTTCTTTCACAGGGACAGATTTAGTCCCTGGGCAAGGGGTAAAAATCAACCTAGCACCACTCTCTAGCGGCAAAATATCAAATGGATGTGACATTTAAGTGTTACCCCACTAACCAAGATTCAATCATGGC
>NZ_JACJER010000305.1:0-674 GCF_014164185.1 Shewanella sp. SG44-6
TTGTCCATAAAACCAGACTTTAACCATTGTTCCAACATTCGTTTATCTATGGCGATGTTATCAATTAGCCATTGATGCCCGATTTTGTCGAAGCAGGATTTGATGTCCCCCTCAAGAACCCATTGTGCTGATTTCTTTAGAGCCAAACATTTGAAGCACTGATCGACTGCGTCAGCAGTGCTACGATTTGGTCTAAATCCATAGCTGTTTGGGTCAGCAAGCGTCTCCGATATTGGTTCTAATGCAAGAAGGTGGAGCGCTTGTTGTGCTCTGTCTATCATGCATGGGATACCAAGAGGTCTGAGTTTGCCATTCTTTTTGGGGATATAGATACGCTTGAGTGGTTTGGCTTGATATGCCTTCCTGCTCAATTGATTTACTGCTTTCATGCGGCGGGTATCTGTATTCCAGATAACACCATCAATTCCAGGCGTTTTACTGCCTTTATTTTGTGATACACGCTTAACAGCAAGAAGTTTTGCTGAACGCGAGTGAGTCAGTATCCACTGCAACGCTTTCGCCTTGCCGCGTTTACCTTCTCGTGTTGCTTTTGCAATACGCATCTGAAGCTTTAATACAGGCGGTTCAACGGATTTCCAGTCTATTGACTGCCATTGAGCGCTGTCAGGAGAGGCACTAATTTCTGTTGAAATCATCATTTGCGTTTCTCCTTG
>NZ_JACJER010000306.1:0-674 GCF_014164185.1 Shewanella sp. SG44-6
TTGTCCATAAAACCAGACTTTAACCATTGTTCCAACATTCGTTTATCTATGGCGATGTTATCAATTAGCCATTGATGCCCGATTTTGTCGAAGCAGGATTTGATGTCCCCCTCAAGAACCCATTGCGCTGATTTCTTTTGAACCAAGCATTTGAAGCACTGATCGACTGCGTCAGCAGTGCTACGATTGGGTCTAAATCCATAGCTGTTAGGGTCGGCAAGCGTCTCCGATATAGGTTCTAATGCAAGAAGGTGGAGCGCTTGTTGTGCTCTGTCTATCATGCATGGGATACCAAGAGGTCTAAGTTTGCCATTCTTTTTGGGGATATAGATACGCTTGAGTGGTTTGGCTTGATATGCCTTCCTGCTCAATTGATTTACTGCTTTCATGCGGCGGGTATCTGTATTCCAGATAACACCGTCTATTCCAGGCGTTTTACTGCCTTTATTTTGTGATACACGCTTAACAGCAAGAAGTTTTGCTGAACGCGAGTGAGTCAGTATCCACTGCAACGCTTTCGCTTTACCGTGTTTCCCTTCTCGTGTTGCCTTTGCAATACGCATCTGAAGCTTTAATACAGGCGGTTCAACGGATTTCCAGTCTATTGACTGCCATTGAGCGCTGTCAGGAGAGGCACTAATTTCTGTTGAAATCATCATTTGCGTTTCTCCTTG
>NZ_JACJER010000307.1:0-667 GCF_014164185.1 Shewanella sp. SG44-6
GGTGATGTGGCGAATGAAGATGTGGCTAAATTCAACCCGATAGACGGCAAGAAATTTGGCCTCAAAGACGGTGATGAAATCCGCATTACCAGCCCTGTGGGTACGCTGACCTGTAAGGCGAAGCTGTGGGAAGGTGTCCGTCCTGGCACTGTGGCTAAGTGTTTTGGCCAAGGGCATTGGGCCTATGGACGTTACGCCAGTACCAAATTTGGCATAACCCCAAGAGGTGGCTCAAATAATGACTTGATTGCAGACAGATACGATCGCTTAAGTGGCGCGTCGGCATTCTATGGTCATATCCGTGTTCGTGTTGAGAAAGTGTGAGGTAACCCACTATGAGATTAGGAATGGTGATTGACCTACAAAAATGTGTAGGGTGTGGTGGCTGTAGCTTAGCCTGTAAAACAGAGAACAACACGAACGACGGTATTCATTGGTCGCATCATATTGCCACCACAGAGGGGATTTTTCCTGATGTAAAATACACTTATATACCGACCTTATGTAATCATTGTGATGATGCACCTTGTGTAAAAGTCTGCCCGACAGGGGCTATGCACAAAGATAAGCGCGGCTTAACGCTGCAAAACAATGATGAATGTATTGGTTGCAAGAAGTGTATGAATGCTTGCCCATACGGCGTGATTAGTTTTAATGCGGCAACACC
>NZ_JACJER010000308.1:0-656 GCF_014164185.1 Shewanella sp. SG44-6
AGGCCCTTGCACTATAGAGACTTTGTAGCATTACTAAAATTTGGTCAATACTGTGATGCTGTGACTTGTGCTATGTCACATCGTTAACTTGTAATGGGGCGTGCGACGTGAGGTCGTATGAAGCGCTGTTCACCGCTTTTGAGTGAACCATCTGTATCACCAGATGAACCTAGGAGCCTGAATAAAGTAGCGGCTCTGACAATGTAATGAAGATTGGTTATAGACCAATCGGGATCTGAATCGTGAGAGAACGATCCTCCTGATAACCACAAATTGGGTGAGTGCTAGGTAGTCAGTATGATGAACATATGTAAATCCGCGTAAGGTGCGTTATACGATGAAACAGCGGAAGTGGTTAATACGCTGTAGCCAAAAGGCATGAGAGTTGGAAAGAGATTGCCCCATGCTCTTTCGTGATCGTTAAGCTCTTCGCACTATAGCGGGCATCTAACCTGACATTGCGCGACATACGGAACACGGTAAGCCTATATCGCTCCCTTTGGGAAAGCTGATTTGGCCGATAGCGATGTGGGTATAGGAGGTTGGAAAAAGCAAAGGCTGCATTGTAACGATGCAGATACAGACTTGTGTCTGGTCACGAAAGTGAGCCCACTTCCGACTGGTCTCCCGTTGCAAGATAATTTGAAGAACTTTAT
>NZ_JACJER010000309.1:0-638 GCF_014164185.1 Shewanella sp. SG44-6
TTCACATGTCTCTCAATAGGCACTTTGGCTATTTGGAATAGATTGAATTGGCAATCCATATCCTTGACCTTCTGCCAACCGTGAAATTGCCATTGGCCTTTTCGGTTGATGAAGTATTTAAGGGCTACCCAAGTCTTAGACTTTGTTGGATGGCGCCTTACTGCCCAGTGCCATAACGAATAGAATAGTTTGTGCCCAACATACCCGAATACTTGTTTAGCAACGCAATGACGATAATAATTCGCCCACCCCCTTAGTTTCGGATTTATCAGTTTGATAAGGTCGTTAACAGGGATGGTTGCGTGCTTTTTGATGAGTTCGCGCAGGTTACTTAAGAACAACAACGTGTTGGATTTACTCGGTTTAATGAGCAATTTTCCTTTGTACTTCCTATGATTAAACCCTAAGAAGTCAAAACCATTGTTGATGTGGGTAATATGCGTTTTCTCTTCGGAGAGTGTTAAGCCTCTTTCCGCTAAGAAATCAGCTATCAACGGTTTGATATCGTTCTCGAGCACTTCCTTTGAAGCGCAGGTGACGACGAAATCGTCGGCGTATCCAATAAAGTTGGCTCTGGCACCCTTTTTGAGTGCTGTAGACTTTATGCGCTGCTCAAGTCCAGCAAGAGTCATTAGCAT
>NZ_JACJER010000030.1:0-40502 GCF_014164185.1 Shewanella sp. SG44-6
AAGCGTCCCGAAGCAGTATTTGCACATAAGCTCACTGCAGGTGATTGACTGCGTTGAAGCTACAAGCTTCAAACCCATTTAACCAAACACGACTCAACCAAACATAAAAATGCCAAACCTCATTCTAAGGCCAACAAACTTCGGGGCATAAATGATTTTCATACCTTGCTTGCAATTGGTGTGATTCAACTCTGAACTTGAGGACGCTGAAGACTCTTTATAAAAGAATGCGTGAGTCTGACAGGCCTTTCTCGCACATCCATGTGCTTCAAGGCAGGATGCCTGACAGGACGTCAGGCTAGCTTTCGCGGTACAGGATGTACCATCGGAAGCGTTAGCATTTTCACTCCTTATTAAAAGATGGGCCGAAGCAGGTTTCAAATGAAGTTAAAAGCTGGATCAATTTCCGTTGCGACCTTTTCGCTCTTTGAAAATGTTGCCGGAACGGCAGGGGTGATCCAAGAGGGGATTGCTGTTGATCCCCTCTTGGCCAGTGCAGGGTGGAACCTTGCGATCTTAATTCAAACGAAGTTTGAAAAAGTCTGGTGTGGGTGAAGCGCCACGACGTTGGTGGCCGCAGGCCATGTGTATCAGCCCATGTAGGGTGGAACCTTGCGATCTTAATTCAAACGAAGTTTGAAAAAGTCTGCTGTGAGTTAAGCGCCACGACTTTGGTGGCCGCAGGCCATATGTATCAGCCCATATAGGGTGGAACCTTGCGATATTACTTCAAACGAAGTTTGAAAATACCTTAGTGGCTGTAGGCCATATCTAATAAAAAAGGAGGCTTTCGCCTCCTCTCTTTATCCAACTATCTGACACTACTTACCGTCTTGTGCTCGACGCTTTTTGAAGTCTGAATCTTCGATCCATTTTGGCCAGTCGTTGTTATTGGCGAGCTTTTCAATAATGTCGCTGATCAAGGCTAAGTCTTGCTCTACCCCGCCTAAATCCCAATTAGCATCATAGTCATCTGCACCTTGATGGTATTTATGGGCAATGTAGTCTGGGTCGGTGTCGCCTAGGCTCATGAACATTAAACCTGGGACGCCTTGTTGGGCTAAGGCAAAATGGTCTGAACGGAACATTAAACCATTTTGTGGGCGAGGATCAGCCTTTACAGTGCGGCCTTGTGCTTTGGCGGCATCATCTAAATAGGTTTCAAGTTGTGATACACCTTGGCCGTAACGCAAGATGTAATTAACCCCTTTACCCACGTTCATGCCGTCTATGTTTAAAAACGATACCAGTTGTTTAGTCGGTACAGGAGGATTCGCGGCAAAGTATTGCGCGCCAATAAGGCCAGTTTCTTCTGCGGTAAATGCAGTAAATAAAATAGAGCGTTTAGGTGCTTTGTTTTGCTGTTTAAAATGACGCGCAAGTTGCAATACGCCTGCAACCCCAGAGGCATTGTCGACGGCACCGTTTAAAATTACCGCTTTACCGTCTTGCATGGTTTTACCTAAGTGATCCCAGTGGGCATGCATGACTACCCATTCATCGGCTTGACTGGTGCCTGGTATGAGTCCTGCTACGTTATTGGATGTAGCTAATTCAATAGTATTTTTTACCGCTAAATTGGCTTTGAGTTTAAGTGGTATAGATTTAAAACCCGCTTTTGCTGCACTGAGTTTCACTTTATCAAAGTCTAGGCCTGCTGCTTGAAACACCTTTTGCGCGGTTTGATGTTGCACCCAGCCCATGACACCAATATGTGATTGGTTTTTGTGATCATCAACTAAGGTGTATTTAGTATTGGTGTTGCTGTTTTCTACCACATTCCAGCCGTAGGCTGCAGGTGCAGTTTCATGGACAATAAACACCGCTTTGGCGCCCTGCCTAGCTGCTTCTTCGTACTTGTAGGTCCAACGGCCATAATAGGTCATGGCATTGCCTTTAAAGATAGCGGGATCTTGAGTGGCAAAGCCTGGATCATTAACTAACACAATGACGGTTTTGCCTTTAACATCAATGTTGGCATAGTCATTCCACTGATATTCCGGCGCATTAATACCATAGCCAACAAACACTATATCGCTGTTATCTACACTCACTTGAGGTAGAACTTGCTCAGTACGTGCAGTGAAATCAGTGCCATTATTAAACACTAAATCGCCAATAGTGAGTTGCATGCTTTGATCCGCGGTAATCTTAGCCATCGGCACAGCTTGACGATAACTGTCACCGAAACCTGGAGCGAGTCCCATTGCTTTGTATGCGTTTTCTAAATACTCAACGGTTAGCTTTTCGCCATGAGATAACGGCCCACGGCCCTCAAATTCATCACTGGCTAAGGTTTGGACATCTTGACGATAGGTTTTTTGATCAAATTGAAATGGCGTAGCATTGACACTTGGCAGAAGCAACACACCAAACACAGCTAATAAACGAAAGGTTTTCACGGACAAGGTCCCCTGTTGAGTATTGAGAGCAACCATTGTAACAGCAAGCAGCTAAAGCGAAAGTCGTTAACGCAGCATAATAAATAACGTCAGCTGGGTTCACACAAGACGCTTTGCATACGGCCATCTCTAACTAAATGCATAGCTATCTGACTAAAAATGATCGGCATGCATTTGTAATACAACAACACCTATTGACATAATATGTCGCAGCGTTCTATAGTGAGACATAAAATGTCATTGAGGGTATGTTTGCCATTTTGATGATTTAACGTGTATGAGCTTGTGTTAATAAAACACCCGAGGTGAATAGTGACAATACCGAAATATAAAGGGAAATATATGAAATTTATCATCGTTGGTGTAATCAGTTTTACACTGGGCATAACTGGCGCGGGCATGATTGCACTTAAATTTTTTGCCTATGGAGGTCAAAGCGTTGCCGCTGCAGAAATTCAAATGTCGGCGAGTACCTTACAACTGCTTGAATCAAATCAAACCGATATGGTAGTCAACAAGCTGTGTTCGATACTGCCTATTGCATTAAAAAATAAAGCCGAATTTGACGCCTCATGGTTTGCTATCGAATTTAATTATGGTCATACCCAATCAGACGAAGATATTGAAACAATCGCCAAAAATATGTTGGCAAAGGGCAATATTTGCAACCCGATAACGCATTAACATCAAAGTAAACTAATGCCTTGGTGCCCTGTTTGCGCTAAATAGCGTTTGTCTACCCATAGGCCGATAGCAGCAACTAATACTTCATCATAGAAAACTAACGGAATAAGTTGCCGACGCCAAGGTGGGATATTGCACTCTTGCCATAGTTTTTTTAACTCACGCGGTTTTGGCCGTTGTGAGGTAGCAAATTGTGGTTGGCACTTAATAGAGCCTGCTGCGCCATAGCGAATCGTCACTTTACTGTTAGTTGGCGCTAACGCTAATAGAGGCTTATCAGCAGATATTTGTTGGCTTAAAAGGCATTGATGCTGGCCGATATCTATCTGCAACTCAGTAACATCACCCTTTAATAGACGAATAAAATCAGCGGTTAATGAGAGCGGATCGGGCGTTTTAAGATCACTATTGCTCAGTACATAGGCCACCCCTGCATAGCGTTTTACTTGGTAGCCACCCCATTGGATCGCCATATTAGCATCATCTTTAGCAGCCAGCAGTTGTGACAGTATCTGCTGTAATTGCGCTTGCGAAGGTAAACTAACGCCACAATGGCTTAAATATCCGCGAAATAGTAATGCTTGCCAAGCAGCACTTAATTGACCAAAACCGCTAAGCTTAAATCCGCTTGATTCGATTATTGATGCATTGTCATCACTGGCTAACATTAGCCATTGAGGTAAGCGATGACTGACTTCATAATCAATAACGTCTTGTTGCTGAGCACACAATGCCGCACTTCTGGCGGCTGTTACTGCGATACTTGGCCAGCGTTGTTTTAAGCGGGGAATAATATCTAAACGCAGAAAGTTACGATCATAACTGTCGTCTTGATTACTTTCATCTTCAATATGAGTTAAACGCTGTTGCAGTGCAAATTGCTCTATTTGCTCTCGGCTGACATCTAATAATGGCCTAACCAACCAAGCGTGATGATAAGCTTGTATGGCGCCCATCGCACCAAGCCCTTTAGGGCCTTGGCCACGCTTTAATGCCAGCAATAACGTTTCAAGTTGATCATCCTGGTGATGGGCCGTGAGTAAAATATCACCCGGATTAAGGTAGCGGTCAAACGCTTGATAACGGGCGTCACGCGCTTGTGCCTCAAGGCTTTGCCTTGGACCTTTGTCAACATTAACGCGCTCAATTTGCACGGGTAATTGGTAATAACCCGCGCGCGTTATACAGTGTTGCACCCAAGTGTCGGCATTGGGACTGAGCCCATGATGAACATGGATAAGTAAACACGCAATATGTGGGTATTTTTGGGCGAACGCACTCAAACCATAAGCTAATACTTCAGAATCAACCCCACCACTGTAAGCCAGCACTAACTTAGGTGTGCGCTCATGTTGCAAACTCGTCTGTTGATAAAGTGGCATTACCGCTTGTTCAAGCAAACTAAGCAATTGTTGGCCGCTGAGTTGAGCTAAAGTCGAGTGTTTCACTGTCATGGTATGTACCTAGAAAACAATTTTAACATTGGTTGACCCGAGCATACTTTCGAGTGCTAACATCAACTCATCACTGGGATTAACTCGCCATTCATCACCTAAAGTAATTTTACCGCTAGCATGGTCTTGTGCATAATTAATGGTCACCGGAACCACACCATTTCGCCAAGGGGTTAAGGTTTGTTCAAAGGTTTCCAGCCATGCTTGGGTAACATCGTTGCCATGAACATTTATTGCAACCGCTTTAGCAAAATGACTACGAGCTTCACCAATTTCGATAATATTACGGGCATTCATCCGGTTACCACCAGAGAAATCATCAAAACTGACATCACCTTCGCAAATTAAAATACGATCTTTTTCAAGCATGTGGCCAAACTTTTCAAACGGTTCGGTAAACAGCATGACTTCTAAACGGGCACTTTTGTCATCTAAGGTGACTAGGCCCATTTTAGAGCCACGCTTGGTGATCATTACCCGCGTAGCAACTACTAGACCAGCAACTTTAACGGTTTTACCACGTTCTGTTGGGTGAATATCTTTTAAGCGACCGTTTGTGTATTGCTTCAACTCTTTTAAATACTGGTTAATCGGATGACCCGTTAGATACAACCCTAATGTTTCACGCTCCCCTTCAAGCCAAATTTTGTCTGGCCAAGGGGTACACTGAACAAAGTTTTGCTTACTGTCTTCTGGCTCAGAGTTGAGTAAACCAAACATATCATGCTGACCAATGGCTTCGGCTTTAGCATGTTGCGCGGCAGCACTAATAGCCTCTGGCAAAGTGGCCATCATTGAAGCGCGATGTGGGCCTAAGGTATCTAGTGCACCCGCAAGGATCAGTTTTTCAATCACTCGTTTGTTGAGCTTTTTCAAATCAACACGGGCACAGAAATCAAATAAGTCGATAAATGGGCCGTCTTTTCGGGCCTCTAAAATGGACTCAACCGGACCTTCACCTACGCCTTTAATCGCGCCGATACCATAAACAATATTTAAGTCGTCATCGACGGTAAATTTAAATTGGCCTTTGTTCACATCGGGCGGAATTAACGGTAAGCCCATGCGCTCACATTCATCCACTAAGGTGACAATTTTATCAGTGTTATCCATGTCGGCAGACATTACCGCCGCCATAAACTGCGCAGGAAAATGGGTTTTTAACCACAGGGTTTGGTACGAGACGAGTGCATAAGCGGCTGAGTGAGATTTGTTAAACCCGTAACCGGCAAACTTTTCCACCAAGTCAAAGATCTTCATCGACAAATCGCCATCGATACCGTTGTTAATCGCCCCTTCTTTAAACGTGCCGCGCTGCTTGGCCATTTCTTCGGGTTTTTTCTTACCCATGGCACGACGGAGCATATCCGCACCACCTAGGGTATAACCCGACAATACTTGCGCAATCTGCATCACCTGCTCTTGATACAAGATAATGCCGTAAGTTGGTGACAATAATTCTTTTAACGATTCATGCTGATATTCGGCATCTGGGTATGAGACTTCTTCACGCCCATGCTTACGTTCAATAAAGTTATCCACCATGCCTGATTGCAAAGGACCTGGGCGGAATAACGCTACAAGCGCAATCATGTCTTCAAAACAGTCTGGTTGCAGACGTTTGATCAAATCTTTCATGCCGCGAGATTCGAGCTGGAATACCGCTGTGGTCTCATAACGTTGCAGTAATCTAAAGCAAGCAGGATCGGCAAGTGGAATGGCTTCAATCAGTACCGGCTCTTTACCTTCTTTGGCTAGGCGCGGATTAATCATCT
Source organism: Shewanella sp. SG44-6 (assembly GCF_014164185.1). Lineage (NCBI taxonomy): Bacteria > Pseudomonadati > Pseudomonadota > Gammaproteobacteria > Alteromonadales > Shewanellaceae > Shewanella > Shewanella sp. SG44-6. The sequence goes on from NZ_JACJER010000030.1 coordinate 6,316, forward strand.
GCAATGCCCAATCAATGATGGTTAAGGTACGTAAACCCAAGAAGTCGAACTTAACTAAACCCGCGGTTTCAACATCGTTTTTATCAAATTGCGTAACCGGGTTTAGACCTTCTGCATCGCAATACAGTGGCGCGAAATCGGTAATCCGAGTGGGCGCAATAACCACACCACCGGCATGTTTACCCGCGTTGCGCGTCACACCTTCTAGGCGCCGACACATGTCGATGAGCTCTTTAACATCTTCGTCGCTGTCATAGGCTTCTGGTAGCGATGGCTCAACTTCAAACGCTTTAGCTAACGTCATCCCAGGCTCTGCGGGGATCATTTTAGTGAGACGTTCAACAAAGCCGTATGGATGACCTAAAACACGGCCAACGTCGCGCACAACCGCTTTAGCCGCCATGGTGCCAAAGGTAATAATTTGCGATACCGCTTCTCGGCCGTACAGCTCTGCTACGTGATCAATGACCTCATCGCGTCGGTCCATGCAAAAGTCGACGTCGAAATCGGGCATGGATACGCGTTCAGGGTTCAAGAAACGTTCGAACAGTAAGTCGTATTCGAGTGGATCTAAGTCGGTAATTTTAAGTGCGTATGCCACTAATGAACCGGCACCTGAACCACGACCTGGGCCAACCGGAATACCGTTATCTTTACCCCATTGGATAAACTCCATTACGATAAGGAAGTAGCCAGGAAACCCCATCTGGTTAATGACTTTCAGCTCAATCGCAAGGCGTTCGTCATACTCGCCACGCTTTTCGATACGAACTTGTGGGTCGGGGAATAAAAACGCCAGACGCTCTTCGAGGCCTTTTTCGGAGGCGGCGACTAAGAAGTCTTCAATCGATAAATCACCGGTGGGGAAATTAGGTAAAAAGTATTCATGCAAGCGGATGGTGACATTACAACGTTTAGCAATTTCAACACTGTTTTGAATCGCCGACGGAATATCACTAAACAGCGCGAGCATTTCGTCTTCGGTGCGCAGATATTGTTGATCGCTGTAGGTTTTAGGGCGACGGGGGTCAACTAAAGTATAACCATCATGGATCGCAACACGGATCTCATGAGCTTCAAAGTCGTCTTGCTTTAAAAACACCACTTGGTTAGTGGCCACAACGGGTAAACCTTTAATTGACGCTAGCTCAACCGCCATGTGTAAATAGCGTTCTTCGTGTGCCCGGCCGGTGCGAATAAGTTCGAGGTAATAGCGATCTTCAAAGTGTTGTTGATAAAAAGCAATCAGTGACTCAACTTGATTTTGGTTGCCTTTTAATAAGGCTTTGCCCACATCACCGTCTTTGGCGCCAGAAAGAATGATCAAGCCGCTGTTATATTTGATCAGCCAGTCTTGATCAATCACTACGCGGTTATCGATATGCCCACGAAGATAAGCTTCGCTGATTAATTGGGTTAGATTTTGATAACCGTCATTGTTCATCGCAATAATGGTTAACGCACAAAACTCTTTTTCAAAACCAGGAGTTTGTACCCAAAAATCGGCACCAATAATAGGTTTAATCCCAACGCCATGACAAGCACCGTAAAACTTGACCAAACCACAAAAGTTGTTTTGATCAGTTAACGCTATGGCTGCCATGCCCTGACTTTCAGCAGCAGCAATAATAGGTTTAACTTTGGCAACGCCATCTGACATTGAATAATCACTGTGGACGCGCAAATGAACAAAACGAGGATCGGACATAGATTATTTTTCTTCGAAAAAGATGAATGAAACAACACGAAAATGCGGAATTTAGACTACCAAACTAAGTGATTTTATCCAATGATAAACTCACTTAGTTTGGTGATTATCACAATGGATCCTGAAGTAAAATACGCTCAGCAACAGGTTTAAAACTTTTACGATGTTCAGGTAACACGCCATATAATGCCAGGGCTTCAAAATGTGCTTTGGTTGGGTAACCTTTGTGTTTAGCAAAGCCATACTGGGGATACTGGCTGTCTAAGGCATCCATCTCGGCATCACGAGTCACTTTAGCAATAATAGATGCAGCGCTGATAGCGGCAACGAGCCCATCACCTTTGATGATAGCATGGCTGGCAATACCAAAATGAGGCACACGATTACCATCAACTAATACTCGCTCAGGTAAAATGGCCAAACCTGCCACAGCGCGTTGCATCGCCAGCATAGTGGCATGCAAAATATTAAGCTCATCGATTTCAAGTGGACTGGCGCGGCCAATACTGACACTTAACGCGTTATCCATAATTTGTTGATATAAAGCGTTACGGCGCTTCTCACTGAGTTTCTTAGAATCATTAAGGCCAACAATTGGTTTACTCGGATCTAAGATCACCGCGGCGGTGACCACATCACCAATCAATGGACCACGGCCGACTTCATCAACACCGGCAACCACACCTTGTGAAATCATGGCGACGTGTTCTGGGGTAATATTTTTAATCACCACAGGAAGAGAATCAAGAGATGTCATCTGTTTTATCCTGTAAACCTAAGACGCATGTAACAATGCCACCACAGCATCTGCAGCTCGTTCGCTGGCGTTACATTTAAGTAAACCATGTAATTGCTCAAAACGGGCATTTAGCGGTGCAAAATCTTGATTGAGCTGGTTAATTACCGCGTCTGCAATTAACTGAGGCTGGCAATTTGCTTGCATGAGTTCAGGCACTATGGTCTCGTTTGCTAACAGATTAGGCAACGAATAGTTCTTGATTTTCATCATCCGAATCGCAATGGCGTAAGTAATAGGGCTAACACGATAAGACACCACCATTGGGCGTTTTACCAACATTGCCTCTAAAGTTGCAGTGCCTGACGCTAACAAAATACAATCAGCAGCAGCCATCACCTCACGAGATTGACCTTCGATAAGAGTGACCTCTAAATCGGGCGCAAACTCCTCCAGCGCAGTAAGAAATTGTTGCCGACGAGCATCATTAACCACAGGCGTGACAAATTTGATGTCCGGATAAGCTTGTTTAACTAACTGGGCTGCTTTGATAAAAGGTTCAGCTAATTGCTTTAACTCACCGCCACGAGACCCTGGTAATACCGCCAAGTATTCAGCATCGGCATCTAATCCTAATAATTGACGCGCTGCCTGCTTGTCGCTGTACATAGGTATATCATCAGCAAGTGTATGACCGACAAAGGTACAGGGTACTTGATACTGGTCGTAAAAGGCTTTCTCAAATGGCAGTAACGACAACACCATATTAGTGGCTTTGGCAATTTTGAAAATACGCTTTGGACGCCAAGCCCAGACCGACGGGCTAACATAATGGACCGTTTTTATTCCTTTAGCTTTTAACTTAAGCTCTAAGCCAATGTTAAAGTCAGGTGCATCAATACCGATAAAGCAATCTGGAGCTAATTCAGTAATCTGTTTCACTAAACTGGAACGAATATGCATAAGCCGCGGTAAACACGAAAGCACCTCAACTAACCCCATCACTGAAAGCTCTTCCATTGAGAATAAACTTTCAAATCCTAGGGCTTGCATGCGCGGGCCACCAATACCGATAAATCGCGCATCAGGGTAGCGTTGTTTGAGTGAATGAACTAAACCGGCACCTAAAATATCGCCGGAGATTTCTCCGGCGACAATGGCAAATACTTTTGAAGAAGAGTTGGTCATCGTTTCCGTCTATCGAATAATGCCACGAGCAGAGTGGTTTACAAAATCTACTAACATTTTTACATTGGCGTCATTTTTAGCAGACTCAGCCAGTTCAGCATTGGCTTCTTCAATGGTTAAGCTTTTACGAAATATCGCTTTATACGCATTCAAGATTGCACGCTGGCTTTCTTTAGTAAAACCACGGCGTTTTAAACCTTCTAAATTTAATCCACGTGGTGCAGCAGGAGATCCCGAAGCCATCACAAATGGAGGTACATCTTTTAAAATCAGCGAAGCACCAGCAGTGAATGCATGGTCACCAATATGAACAAACTGATGTACACCTGTCATGCCACCTAAAATAACCCAATCACCAACATGCACATGGCCAGCGATAGATGCATTGTTAGCCATAATGACGTTATTACCTACAACACAGTCATGGGCGATGTGAACATAAGCCATAAATAGATTATTTGAACCTATGCGTGTTTCACCATGATCTTGGGTAGTGCCTCGGTGAATAGTGACTGACTCACGGATAATATTATTGTCACCAATAATTAACCGAGTTTGCTCACCGGCATACTTTTTATCTTGGCACTCTTCACCGACTGAAGAGAATTGAAAAATACGGTTACCTTTACCAATAACCGTTGGACCTTTAACCACAACATGCGAGCTTATCCATGTGTCGTCGCCAATTTCAACATTTTCACCGATATAAGTCCAAGGACCAATAGTGACATTATGGCCAATTTTGGCTGTTGGGTGAACAAATGCTAATTTATCTATCACTTTTCAATCTCTCTACGTGCACACATGATTTCAGCGGAACAAACCAGTTCGCCATCAACCAGGGCTTCACCAATAAACACACCAATGCCACGACGCTCTTTAATCATTTTAACGTGAAAATGTATTTGATCGCCTGGTACAACTACACGTCTAAAACGCGCTTTATCAATACCGGCGAAATAATACAATACGTCAGGAGACGGCTCTGTACTCATGGTTTTAAATGCAAGCAAGCCTGTGGCTTGTGCCATAGCTTCTAAAATTAGTACACCTGGCATCACAGGTTGTATTGGAAAATGTCCCTGAAAAAATGGTTCATTAATAGTGACATTTTTAATCGCATGTAATTGCTCACCTACAGTAAAGTCTAATACACGATCGATTAACAAAAATGGATATCTATGGGGTAGATATTTAAGTATCTCTTGAATATCCATGGTGTTTAATTGGTTTGACACACTACATTCCTTTAATAAGGCAGAATTACAATTATTCTGTGCCCTTAGCACTTTTCTCGAGATTTTTCACTCGACTAAATAAATCATCTAGTTGGCGGAAACGCACAGTATTTCGACGCCAAAGTTTGTTTTCCATGGCAACTGTAGCAGATGAATACACGCCTTTCTCGCGAATAATACTCGTTATATTGGTACCGCCAGAGACATGGACACCATCCACAATACTAAGGTGTCCTGCAACAGCACTACCACCACCAATAATGCAGTATTTACCGATAGTAGAACTACCTGCAATGATGGAACCACCCGCCATCGCGGTATTTTGTCCAATAACAACATTATGGGCAATTTGAACTTGATTGTCGATAATCACACCATCATGAATCTCGGTATGCGACAGCGCGCCACGGTCAATACTGGTACATGCGCCAATTTCCACATGATTGCCAATACGTACACCACCTGTTTGAGGGATTTTAATCCAATTACCACGTTCATTGGCATAACCAAAACCATCAGAACCAATAACAGAGCCTGAATGAACGATACAGTGGTGACCAATATGCACATCATGATAAATCGTTACATTCGCCCAAAGACGTGTATCTGAACCAATAATACTGGTTTCACCGATCACACAACCTGGACCAATCTGAACATTTTCACCTAAAATAACATTGGCACCAATCACCGCATTTGCGCCAATAGCAACACCGTCACCAATAATGGCTGAGGCTTCTATTTGGGCTGAAGGATGGATACCAAGGCTCTCTTTTGGTGTGGTATCAAGTAATTGCGCCACGCGAGCGAACCCAACATAAGGGTCACTGACAATTAGGGCATTACCTTGATAATTGCTTGCTTCTTTTTCGCTAAGTAAAACCGCGCTAGCTTGAGTTGCCTCAAGCATTGCACGGTATTTACTATTGGCTAAAAAAGAGAGTTGGCCTTGGACTGCATGTTCAAGAGTAGCCACACTGGTAATTTCCAGCGTATCGTCACCTTTGACTGTTGCACCCAATAATTGGCTAAGCTCTTTTAAAGTCACTTTTTGCATACTTATTATTTGCCTTTGCTTAAGGCTTCTACCACTTTGCTGCTGATATCAGCTTCTGGCTTAACAAAAATTACCGCGCCACGTTGAAGAACCATGTCGTAGTTTTCTTTACCAGCAATGGTATTAATTGCTTTTTGAACTTGAACTAATAGCTTGTTCTGCTCTTCACCTTGACGGCGACGCATGTCTTCGTCTAAAGCTTTGCCTTTCAGTTGGAATTCAGATTTCAATGATTCCATTTTACGGACTAATTCAGTTTTTTGTGTGTCGCTCATTAACGCGCCATCACGTTGTTGCTTTTCAACCATAGAACGCATGTCTTCTTGCATTTTTTGGACTTCAGCAACACGATCACCAAACTCAGCTTTTAACGATTTAGAAATTTGTTCGCGCTGTGGCAACTGCTCGAACACTTGACCCATATCCACTACAGCAAGCTTTTCTGCTTGAACTAGCATAGGGGTAGCAAACAATGCCAATGTAATTAATGCGCGATTTACCATCTTTTTCAAAGTAGACTCCTTGTTGAACTTGTTGTTGTCAGCAAAACTTGCCGAGTGTATTTGTTTTAGAACGTTTTGCCAATATTGAACGAGAAAATCTCTGTCTCATCATCTGCGTATTCTTTCAGCGGCCAAGCTAAACTGAATACCATAGGACCCATTGGCGATAGCCACTGAACGCTCATACCCCATGAGGCACGTAAACGAGCTGGATCACTGTAATCTTCTAACTTAGAGAACTGATCCGCAGGCAGATTTCGATAAGATTCATAATCAAACTCTGTATCCCATACGTTACCGGCATCCACGAAGAAACTGGTCCGCACTGAGTTGGTGTAAGCTTCATCAAGGAATGGCGTTGGAACGATCATTTCAAAGCTTGCGGTTGCAATAGCATTACCACCAATTGAGCGACCTGAACTGACCTGAATCGTATTTGGGTCACCAGGTAAGCTACAACCATCACCAGAAACATCAGGCGCACATTGCTCACTACCACGGTATAAATAGAACGAGCGTGGACCGACTGAATTTGACTTGAAGCCACGTAACGAACTGCTACCACCTGAATAGTAGTTTTCCCAGAACGGTAAGATTTGGTCATTGTCGTTATATTGACCATAACCGTTTGAGTAACCTAAACGGGCGCGAGCCAATAATACAAACCCATGCTGAGGTGTCAGCGGGAAGTAGAAATTGGTATCAAAATCCGTTTTAAAGTACTGCAAGTCAGAACCCGGAACCGTCATTTTACCGCTTAAACGTTGCGATGAACCATCTGTAGGGAACGTACCACGGTTAAGTGTGCTGCGGTACCAACCAGCATTCAATTCAAAGTTATCAAAACTTAAGTCTGAATTTGGATCGTCCGTTTCACGATACACATTGTAGAAACGCAATGCTTGTTCATAAGCAGAGATTTCTGAAATGGTATTATGACGATAACCAATACCACCGTTCAAACGGTTATATTCGTTGATCGGGAAGCCTGAGTTTAACGCCACACCATAAGATTTATTCTTATAGCGTTCAAGGTTAGCCTGGTTAGCATCAAACTCGTTCCAGTAAACGCTACCACCTAAACTAACACCATCTTTGGTGAAATAAGGGTCAGTGAAAGACAAGTTAGCGCTACGGGAATATTTATTAGTGTTAATACTAATACCCGCTTGGTTACCGGTGCCAAGGAAGTTGTTTTGCTCAACGCCAAACTGCAAACTCACGCCAGATTCAGTACCATAACCGACACCTGCGTTAAACGAACCCGACGGCTGTTCTTTCACAGTTACTGCAACATCAACTAAATCGTCACTGCCCGGCACTTGAATCGTTTCTGCGTCAACCGTTTCAAAATAACCTAAACGGTTAAGGCGAAGTTTAGACTGCTCAATTTGGGCTGAGTTTAACCATGCCCCTTCCATTTGACGAAGTTCACGACGCATAACTTCATCTTTGGTAACCGTGTTACCGGTGAAGTTAATTGAGCGAACATAGACGCGTTTACCCGGTTTAACATTAATGTTTAGCACCACTTCTTTGGTGTCATCATTAATTTCAGGGTAAGTTTTTACTTCCGGATAAGCATAACCGAAACGGCCTAGGTATTTACTGTACATTTCTTCGGTGAATGTGACATCGGCACCGTTGTACATATTACCCGCTTTGATAGGTAAAATAGATTTCATTAACTCTTCGCGGCCCATAAGGTCACCAATTAAGTTAACTTCTTTTACTTTATACTTTTCACCTTCATTAACATTGATAGTGATGTACAAACCTTTACGGTCCGGTGTCATCGCCACTTGTGTTGAGGTGACTTCAAAACGAATATAACCTTGGTTATGGTAATAGGTTTTGATGGTTTCTAAGTCGGCTTGCAGCTTTTGCTTTTGGTAGCGACGCTCACCAAACAAATCCCACCAAGCCACATAATCTTTGAGTTCCAGCATACTGATGATCTCAGAATCTGAGAACACAGTATTACCTACCACGTTGATTTGACGGATTTCAGCCGCTAACCCTTCGGTAAATTTAAACTTAAGCTCAACACGGTTACGAGGTAAGTTGATGATTTGCGCTTCAACTTTAGCCCCATACTTACCCACACCGTAATAGAAATCTTGCAGGCCTTTTTCAATGCCTGTCAACATGGTTCTATCAAGTGACTCGCCCGCTTTAACACCAGAACCGTCAAGACTTTCTTGTAACTGTTCGTCTTTAATATCTTTATTACCTTCAAACGAGATAATACTGATAGTTGGACGCTCTTTAACCGTTACAAAAAGTATACCGTCTTCGTGACTGACACTGATGTTTTCAAAATTGGTTGAACCGTATAGGCTCTTAATCGCTTGCTGTAATTTAACTTCATCTACCGTGTCACCTACTTTCACAGGTAAACTCAATAGTGCTGCACCGAGAGCAACTCGTTGCAAACCTTCTACTTGGATGTCGGTCACTTCAAAAGGTTGGAAAGACTCTGCCCAACCATTCCCTGAAAAAGACGCGCCGACGAATAACATCGAGGCAAAAATTTTATTAAATCTCATAGAGCACTTCTAATTATTAGTCTGTCCTTGCTCAGAGTCGGGCAAAATCATTGAATAAGGCTACGCCCATCAACATTAGCAGCAAAGCTGCGCCAAACCTGAAACCTATTTCCTGAACCTTTTCGGGTACAGGCTTACCAGTAATCACTTCAATAAAGTAATACAGCAAGTGTCCACCATCGAGCACTGGCAAAGGCATTAAGTTGATAATGCCTAAGTTAACGCTGATGAGCGCGATAAATCCTAGAAAGTACACTAAACCGTAACTCGCACTGGCGCCTGCGCCCTGTGCAATAGAAATAGGACCACTAAGATTTTTCACCGACACATCGCCGGTAAATAATTTTCCAATCATCTTGAAGCTGACCACAACAAGTTGCGATGTTTTATCAGCTGCAGCGACAACAGAATCTACTATGCCATACTCAAGTTCAAAGCGCATATTATCAGGCCATGGAGCTTGAGTTGGGCTAATTCCGACAATCCCGATAGTCTTACCTTCAGGATCTTGTTGTGCTTTTGGCACAACATCAACATTGATAAGTTTGCCTTGGCGCAGCAATGTCATATTAATATTTTTGTTAGCAGAGCTTTGTATCACATCAACAAACGCATTCCAATCGCTGTATTGTGTACCGTTAATGTTGACCAGTTTATCGCCAGCAATAATGCCTGCTTGCTCAGCTGCGCTGTCTTTGCTCACTGCAGCTATAGTTGGATCAATACCTGGGCGAAAAATGCCTAATCCAAGAGCTGTAATCGGTGATTCTTTTTCAGGATCAAATACCCAGTTACGCGTATCGAGCTTGAACGTGCGAACTGGCATGTCCATCCCAGATAACTCAGGTAGTGACGCCAAGGTTAATTCAATACTGTCATCACCAATATGCCCCACTAGGGCCAAGTTAACCTCTTCCCAAGTGCGCACTTTTTGTCCTGACACCGCGATAATCTGTTGTGGCTCAACCAATTGAATAACACTGGCAGGACTGTCTAATTTAGTAGTATCAATCACAGGCTTAATCGACGGAGTGCCAATAAGGTACATGAGATACAAGGCTGCAAAAGCAAAAATAAAGTTAGCGATAGGGCCGGCTGACACAATCGCAATCCGTTGCCATACAGTTTTACGGTTAAACGCTTGATCAACTAACTCGGCGGGGACCTCTTCAACACGCTCATCGAGCATTTTGACATAGCCACCCAGTGGTATCATCGCAACCACATATTCAGTTCCGTCTTTACCGACTTTTCGCCAAATTGCTTTACCAAAGCCAATAGAGAAGCGCTCTACTTTGACACCACAGCGACGGGCAACCCAAAAGTGTCCGTACTCATGTGCGGTAATCAAAATACCTAATGCAACAATAAAAGAGCCTAGGCTCCACAAAAAATCTATCATTATTTCCCTGAACTAATTAAGTGCTTTAATGGCAGACATTGCTGTCGCACGGGTTTGAGCATCAAGCTGTAATATATCGTCAATACTCGCTAAGCGCGTCTGTTGTACCAGTTCTAAACAGCGAGCATTTACATTGGCAATATCAGTGAAGCGCATCTGGCCTTTTAAAAACGCATCAACAGCGACTTCATTCGCTGCGTTCAGCACAGTAGTGGCTTCTTGCCCTTGCTCGCAAGCCTGCATCGCTAAGCGTAAACAGGGAAAACGGTCAAAGTCAGGTTCACAAAAGCTTAATTGTCCGACTTTGAAAAAATCCAAAGGTTCAACGCCAGCGTCAATTCTTTGCGGATAGCTCATACAATGAGCAATCGGCGTACGCATATCGGGGTTGCCCATTTGCGCAATAACTGAGCCATCTCGGTATTGCACCATAGAATGAATGAGACTTTGAGGATGAATCACCACTTTCAGTTGCTCAGCTTGAGTATTAAACAACCAGCGAGCTTCAATAAACTCTAAGCCTTTGTTCATCATAGTGGCGGAATCTACAGAGATTTTAGGGCCCATAGACCAGTTGGGGTGATTACACGCCTGAGTCGGCGTCATCGCACTTAACGTGGTTAAATCGGTGTTTAGAAATGGCCCACCGGAACCTGTTAATAAAATATGAGCAATACCTGAAGCGGCTAAATCACAGTAACCTAATTGGGCTTGAACTTGTGTGGGTAAACACTGGAAAATCGCATTGTGTTCGCTGTCGACAGGTAACACAATTGCGCCCGATGTTTTTGCCGTGTGCATAAATAACTCACCCGACATCACTAAGGCTTCTTTGTTGGCTAACAACACCCTTTTGCCAGCTTTAACGGCATCAAATGTTGGCACTAAACCCGCCGCACCAACAATGGCCGCCATCACGGTATCGGTTCGACTGTCGGTCACTAAGGCGTTTAACGCCTCAGCACCGGTTGTCACTTGAGTAATACAGTTGCTCGGCAATAACGACTTAAGCTCCATAGCGGCGCGCTCATCGACCATGTGAGCATATTCAGGTTGATGACTGATACAAAGAGCCAGCATGTTATGCACGCTGGTATTAGCCACTAATCCATACACATGAAAATCAGCAGGATTATTTGCCACCACACTTAAGGTGCTTGCACCAATTGAGCCTGTCGCCCCTAAAATCACCATATTTTGCATTGGCATCACATCCACATAGCTATGTAGATAAACGTAAATACAGGTAATGCAGCCGTTAGACTGTCGATGCGATCTAAAATCCCACCGTGTCCGGGTAAAATGGTGCCAGAGTCTTTAATATTGGCTGCACGTTTAAACATACTTTCAGACAAGTCACCAAATGCAGATGCAAGTGCTGTAATTAAGGTAACCACAACAAGTAAACCCAGTTCTTGCTCTGGGGCAACATACATAATACCCGCGACCACAACCATAGTGGTCACCAAGCCACCAACTAAACCCTCAAGGGTTTTAGCAGGACTGACACTTGGCATTAATTTACGCTTACCTAACTTACGGCCAGCGAAATAAGCTCCAGTATCGGTAGCCCACACCACTAACATGACGATAAACACTAAAGCACCGCCATAATACGGATGCACATTGCTGCTTAACGATTTGAGGGCAATCAATGAAGCAAAGCACGGAATAAGCGTTAACTGACCAAACATGGATTTCAGCATTGGGCTGTCTTTCCATATTTTGGCGCTTTTGGGGAAACTGAACACCAATGCACTGCTCACTATCCACCAAAATACTCCAATGGTGATGATGGCGAGGTACATAGGGTGTAATTGCCCTTTAAACCACAACACATCAATTGGTACCGCCAAATTAAGCGCGATAAGTAATAAGCCCAGTGTTGCAGTAAAAGACCACTGCGTAACGTTACAGCTTGGGTCAATAAAACTGCCCCACTCTTTTGCTGCAATTAAAAACACTGGGACTAACACCCAAGCAAAAATATTTGCTGGGAGTAAAAATATTGCCCCGAGTACAATTGGGATTAACCACAATGCTGTTATTATTCGTTGTTTTAGCAAAAACTAATCCTCTTAATATTTATATTGCGCGTATCTCTTCAATTTGACTCCCGGTCAAACCAAAACGGCGCTGCCGACTGGCAAAAATGGCAATAGCATCGCGAAATGCTCGCTCATCAAAATCAGGCCATAAGGTGTCAGTAAACACCAATTCGGCATAAGCGGCCTGCCATAAAACAAAATTACTAATGCGGTAATCACCGCCAGTACGGATCATTAAATCAACTTCGCTCTGATTTTGCATGCACAAATGTTCATTTAAGGCCTCTTCGGTCATCTGACTGCTGCTGATTTCACCACTTTCCACTTTTTCGGCTAATTTCTGTGCAGCTTGTAAGATATCCCAACGGCCACCATAGTTCGCCGCCACATTTAATATCAATCCAGTATTGTTGGTGGTTTTCTCTTGGGCTGCGGCAATTTGTTTCTGCAAACGAGTCGAGAAGCGACTCGTGTCACCAATAATATTGAGCCTAACTTGGTTTTTGTCGAGCAATTTTAATTCACGATGTAACACGGTAAAAAACAGTTCCATCAACAAACTGACTTCTTTATCTGGTCGGCGCCAATTTTCACTGGAGAAGGCAAACAAGGTTAATGATTCAATACCCAGTTGACTTGCTGTGCTAACTGCACGGCGCACCGCTTTAACACCTGCTTTGTGACCAAAAACCCGAGCTTTACCCTGCAGTTGCGCCCAGCGGCCATTACCATCCATAATAATCGCAACATGCTTGGGCAGAGATTGTTTTACTACATCAGATAATTGTCCCGGCAAAACTTGCGAAGTCATATGCTCCGAATCGGCTTTAGGGTCTGATCCAAACTCAACTGTAGACGACATCTACGACAATCCTTTATAAAAACAAACGCCGTGTAGTATACCCTTACACGGCGTGTTAACTCTAGCGTCTAAATTGACAGATTATACTTCCATCAACTCTTTTTCTTTCGCTGCTAAGATCTGATCAATATTTTTGATTGATGCATCAGTATGCTTTTGCACCTCATCTTCACTACGACGTACATCATCTTCTGTGCATTCTTTGGCTTTTTCAAGCTTCTTAACTTCACTAATTGCATCACGACGAACGTTACGAATCGCAATTCGGCCATTTTCAGCTTCGTTACGTACCACTTTGATGAAGTCTTTACGACGTTCTTCAGTTAACGAAGGTAATGGAATACGCAAAGTAGCACCCGCTGTCATTGGGTTTAAGCCCAAGTCAGAGCTCATAATAGCTTTCTCTACCGCTTGAACCATAGTTCTATCGAACACACTAACCGTTAAGGTACGAGAATCTTCTACGCCTACGTTTGCCACTTGCTTAAGCGGTGACATAGAGCCGTAACAAGACACTTGGATAGAATCTAATAAACTTGGGTGTGCGCGACCGGTGCGAACTTTCGCCATTTGATTTTTAGTCGCATCTACACATTTACCCATGCGCTCTTGCGCATCTAACATAATAGTATCAATCACAATAGTTTCCTTTTTGTCACAAATTCACGTGTGTTTGAGCATTAGCCTAAGAATGACACATGCAATAAAACCGCTCAAACAGTTAAATGATATAATGTAAATATTTTCTGTGTCTGTGATTAAGCAGATTGTTTACTGCTAATAATCGTACCTTCTCTCTCACCCATAATCACGCGGCGAAGTGCTCCTGGCTTATTCATATTGAATACCAGAATAGGCATATTATGATCACGAGCCATAGTAAATGCAGCAAGATCCATTACTTTAAATTCTGATTCAAGAACTTCAGCATAACTAAGTGCGTCATATTTAACCGCTTCAGGGTCTTTCATTGGGTCAGCAGAGTATACACCATCGACTTTAGTGCCTTTTAATACCACTTCAGCTTCAATCTCAATACCACGTAAACAGGCTGCCGAATCAGTTGTACAAAAAGGATTACCCGTACCCGCAGCAAAAATCACTACTCGGCCAGACTTTAATAAACTAATTGCTTCTGTCCAGGTGTAATCATCACACACACCTTTAAGCGGGATAGCAGACATAAGACGAGCATTAACATATGCACGGTGCAAGGCATCACGCATGGCTAAGCCATTCATTACGGTTGCTAACATACCCATGTGATCGCCCACCACGCGGTTCATACCAGCTTTTGCTAAGCCTTCACCACGAAACAGATTACCACCACCAATAACCACGCCAACTTGGATACCAAGTTCAACAAGCTCTTTCACTTCTTGAGCCATACGATCAAGTACTTTAGGGTCAATGCCGAAGCCTTCTTCACCCATTAATGCTTCACCGCTTAATTTAAGCAGAATGCGTCTAAACGCTGGTTTTGGATTGGTGCTCATAATTTTCATCCTGATCATAACAAAACCGCAGCGGTTGCTGCGGTCTTAGGGTATTTAGATAAAAGCGATTACGCTTTTTTAGTAGCAGCAATTTGCGCAGCTACTTCAGCAGCAAAATCTTCTGCCTTCTTCTCGATACCTTCACCAACTTCTAAACGTACGAAGTTAGTTACTGTTGCGCCTTTAGATTTCAGTACTTCGCCAACAGTTTTCTTTGGTTCCATGATGAAAGCTTGACCAGTAAGAGAGATCTCACCAGTGAACTTCTTCATACGACCAACAACCATCTTCTCAGCGATGTCAGCAGGCTTGCCTTCATTCATCGCGATTTCGATTTGAAGTGCTTGCTCTCTTTCTACAAGTTCAGCAGGAACATCTTCAGGGTTGACGAAATCTGGCTTAGAAGCAGCAACATGCATTGCGATATGCTTCAATGTTTCTTCATCAGCTTCACCGGCTACAACAACACCAATGCGCTCACCGTGGCGGTAAGAAGCTAGGTTTGCACCGTCGATGTACTCAACGCGACGAACGTTGATGTTTTCGCCGATTTTAGTCACTAGAGCAACACGAGTTTCTTCAAACTGTGTTTTTAACTCTTCAATAGTCACTTTAGATGCAGCAGCAACGTCTAACACTGCGTTAGCAAATGCTAAGAAGTTTGAATCTTTTGCAACGAAGTCAGTTTGGCAGTTAACTTCTAATAGTGCAGCGAAACCTTCGCCATTCTTGATTAGAATTGTACCGTCAGCAGCGATGTTACCTGCTTTTTTAGCAGCCTTCGCAGCGCCGCTTTTACGCATGTTATCAATCGCTAGTTCGATGTCACCGTCAGTTTCAGTCAGTGCATTCTTACAGTCCATCATGCCAGCGCCAGTGCGGTCACGAAGTTCTTTAACTTGGGCAGCAGTAATCGCCATTGTTAAATCCTCTAATTTAATTCGTCTAATATTGCATTTATAAAACAGGGGCCAATAGGCCCCTGTTCACCAATTATCTTATTGGCAAATAAGGGGGATGCTAAGCATCACGCCTTATTAAACAGCTTCTACGAAACCGTCTTGCTCTGCTTGAACAGCTAAATCTTGACCACGGCCAGCGTTAGCAGCTGCAGCAACAGAAGAAGTGTACAAACGGATAGCACGCATAGCGTCATCGTTACCAGGAACGATATAGTTAACACCGTCTGGTGCAGAGTTGGTATCAACAACTGCAACAACTGGGATACCTAGGTTGTTAGCTTCTTTAATAGCAATATGCTCATGGTCAGCACCGATAACGAATAATACGTCAGGTAAACCGCCCATGTTTTTAATTCCGCCTAAAGACTTTTCTAATTTGTCTAATTCGCGTGAACGCATTAACGCTTCTTTCTTAGTTAACTTGTCGAAAGTACCGTCTACAGACTGGCTTTCTAGCTCTTTAAGACGCTTGATTGACTGACGAACAGTTTTCCAGTTGGTTAACATGCCGCCTAACCAACGGTGATCAACATAGTACTGATCACAAGAAAGTGCAGATGCTTTGATGGCTTCGCCAGCAGCGCGCTTAGTACCTACGAATAATACTTTACCTTTCTTAGAAGCAATGTTGCTAATGAAAGCTAGAGCTTCGTTGAACATTGGTACTGTATGCTCAAGGTTAATGATGTGTACGCCATTACGAGCACCGAAGATGAAAGGCTTCATCTTTGGGTTCCAGTAACGAGTTTGGTGACCGAAGTGAACACCAGCTTGTAGCATTTCGCGCATTGTAACAGTAGTCATTGTATATACCTTAATGTAAGGGGTTAGACCTCCACGCATCCCATGTTTTCGACTTTCTAACTTCCGTTAAGAATGAGAAAGCACCCCGAAAAATGTGTCGATACGTGTGTGATTTAGTATTTAAGTTAATTGCCATGTATAATAGCCGCCATATTTTACGATTTGCCGAACATGATGTACATCTCGCTTAAAAAGCGTCGATTGACATTATATTTACTCGAACCGTACAACAACGAACTTACACATAACGGCGCGCTTTATACCATAAACGGCAAGTAAATACAAATTTTTGCCGTAAAATCCTTGGATAAAACATGCCTATTTTGACCGTCAAAAGATAGAGAGTTTTCATGAGTATAGTGATCAAAAATGCAGACGAAATAGAAAAAATGCGCGCAGCGGGTAAATTAGCAGCGCAAGTCTTAGAAATAGTCGCTCCATATGTTAAGGCTGGAGTCACCACAAATGAATTAAATGACATTTGTGCTAAATATACCGAAGAGCAAGGTGCTATCTCTGCACCACTGAATTATCACGGATTTCCAAAGTCTATTTGTACCTCGGTAAACGAAGTCGTCTGCCACGGTATTCCTTCTGACTACGTGTTAAAAGAAGGCGACATGATTAACCTCGATATTACGGTTATTAAAGACGGTTATCATGGTGATACCTCTAAAATGTTTCTGATTGGTGAAGTGTCAGCAAAAGACAAACGTTTAAGCCGCATTGCCCAAGAAAGCTTATATTTAGCCATTCGCAAAGTGCGTCCTGGGTTAAAATTAGGCGAAATTGGCACGACTATCGAAAAATTCATCAAAACAAGTAAAACAGGGCTTGATAAGTATTCCATCGTGCAAGATTATTGTGGTCATGGTATTGGCACTGGATTCCACGAAGAGCCTCAAGTTGTTCATTATAAAAATAATGATAAAACCGTGCTAAGACCAGGGATGTGCTTTACGATTGAACCGATGATCAATGCGGGTCGTCATACCACCGTATTGAATAAAAGTGATAATTGGACCGTCACCACCTCAGATAGTAAAAATTCGGCACAGTGGGAACACACACTTTTAGTGACCCAAACTGGCGTAGAAGTGTTAACTTTGCGTGAAGAAGAAGACTTTCCTCGTATTATTAATCACTAAAAATTAAAAGAGTAAGGACATCAATGAATACTGCGCTGGCCGCCAAAAACACATTAATTGACCTAAACCAGCGCTTAGTTGAGCAGTACACTGCAAAACACCCAATTGCTGATATTGTTAAACACCGTAGTCAATTTGTTGATGCTTTACTCATACAAACTTGGCAAGATTTTGGCCTCAATAATGGCCACATTGCCTTGGTTGCTGTTGGCGGTTATGGTCGCGGCGAGCTGCACCCTCATTCAGACGTAGACTTACTGTTTTTGGTCGACGATGAACCATTGTCGCCAGAAACTGAAACTCTGCTGAGTCAATTTATTACCTACCTTTGGGATACAGGGCTTGAAATAGGCCACAGTGTTCGCACCATAGCGCAAACCATTGAACAAGGTAAGTCAGACATCACCATTGCCACGAATCTGATTGAAGCCAGATTGCTTACCGGCAATGAATTTCTGTTTGACGTATTATATGACGCCATTCGTCAACAAGACTTTTGGCCCTCATATGACTTTTATAACGCCAAAAAAGACGAACAATCGGCACGCCACAGCAAAGCCAGTGCCTTTGATTTAGAACCTAACATCAAAACTTGCCCTGGCGGATTACGCGATATTCAGACCATAGCCTGGGTCGCGATGCGCCACTTTGACGCGGCGACATTAGAAGAACTGGTCGAATACGATTTTTTGTCACCGGCAGAGTTAGCCGAACTCATTGAGTGCCAAAATTTTCTGTGGGAAATTCGCTTTGCCCTGCACATCACAGCTAATCGCAACGAAAACCGCCTACTATTTGACTTGCAACGCCAAATAGCCAGTTTATTAGGTTACGAAGATGCCACTCAGTTAGCAGTTGAGCAAATGATGAAACGCTACTATCGCACGGTGCGCCGCGTGATGGAGCTCAATCAAATGCTGTTGCAATTGTTTAAACGCGCGACTTTGGGCCATACAAAAGCGCTTGAGATACAGCCTATTAGCGATGTTTACCAACGTCGCGGGCGTTACATCGAAGTATTGGATGATGATTTATTTAGTCTCCACAACGAAGAGATATTACGCTTATTTCTGTTGGTGGCTAAAAACTCTAATATTCAAGAAATCTACGCGCCCACTCTCAGGTTATTACGCAATGCCCGTAGAGCGTTAACGACACCGTTACAAGAGAACCCTGCCTGTCGTAAAGTGTTTATGGAGATCTTAAAACATCCTCGCGGCATAGCGGCATTTTCATTAATGCATCGACACGGCATTTTATCGTCTTACCTACCTGCTTGGCGCAAAATTGAAGGCCAGATGCAGTTTGATTTATTTCATGCCTATACCGTTGATGAGCACACCCACAGATTACTGCTCAATATTGAACGTTTCTCACAAGCAGAACAAAAAGATGAATTCCCACTGGGCGCCATCTTAATTAATCAATTGCCGAAAAAAGGCTTATTGGTGCTCGGGGCCATTTTTCATGATATCGCCAAAGGCCGCGGCGGTGATCACAGTAAACTGGGCTCCAAAGATGCAATCGATTTTTGCAAATTGCATGGCATGAATGATCACGACGGACGTTTGGTGGCATGGTTAGTTGAAAATCATCTGGTAATGTCGATCACTGCGCAACGAAGAGATATTTCAGATCCAGAGGTCATAGCACTGTTTGCTGAAAAAGTTCGCGATGCCGCGCATTTAAGTTATTTGTACTGCCTTACCGTTGCCGACATTTGCGCCACCAATGAAAAAACATGGAATAATTGGAAAGGATCATTGCTGCGGGATTTGTATTTTGCCACCCAACGGGTATTAGCTCGGGGCAAAGAAAAACCTATCGACGTAAAAGCGCGAGTACAAGAGATCCAAGCCAAAGCGAAAAAAGAACTGATCCGCCGCGGGTTGAAAGAAAAAGACATGGATACGCTGTGGTCACGGTTTAAGTCGGAGTATTTTTTACGTCATCAACCAACCCAAGTTGCTTGGCATGCAGAAGCGATTTTAAAACATCATCACGATGATCCATTAGTGTTAATGTCAAAACATACTACTCGTGGTGGCACTGAACTGTTCGTCTACAGTAAAGATAAACCAAAACTTTTTGCTACTGTAATGACCGTTTTAGACAATAAAAACATCAATGTTCATGACGCCAACATCATGACATCAAAAGATAATTATGCACTCGACACCTTTGTTATTTTAGAACAAGATGGCGAACCTATTGTGCAATTATCTCGCATTCAAAGTATCCGCAAGGCGCTCGAAAAAGCCCTGGCCAGTGAAAACCCTAAATTACCAAAATTTAGAAAATTAGCGCGGATCATGAAACCTTTTAATGTTGCGACTCATGTGAGTTTCTTACCCAGTGCCCGTCATGGTACAAGTATGATGGAATTAATTACCTTAGATACGCCAGGTCTGCTGGCCAAAGTCGGTGATACCTTTTATCGTTGTAACGTTACACTGTTAGCGGCAAAAATTACCACTATCGGTGAACGTGCAGAAGACTTCTTTATTTTACAAAACCAAAATGCGACAGCCCTAGATGAGCAACAGCAGCAACAATTATCTGATGCGCTTACACTGGCGCTAAAATCATCTAACTAATTTTTTTAACCTTAATTTTTACGCTACTAATCATTTAATACCGGGAGAAAACAATGGAGGCTTTACGCCAACGCATTGAAGCAGCATTCGAAACACGTCAAGACATCTCACCTTCAAGTGTTGAACCTAGTGTTCGCGCCGATGTGGAGACAGTGATCAGTATGCTCGATAAAGGCCAAGCACGTGTTGCAGAGAAAATTGATGGCGAATGGCATGTGCATCAATGGCTTAAAAAAGCGGTGCTACTGTCTTTCCGCATTTTTGATAATGGCGTGATTGAAGGCGGCGACACTAAGTATTTCGACAAAGTCCCACAAAAATTTGCCGATTATGATCAAGCTCGTTTTCAAGCTGAAGGTATTCGCGTTGTGCCACCAGCCACCGTTCGTAAAGGGTCATTTATCGGTAAAAATACTGTATTAATGCCATCTTACGTTAACTTAGGTGCCTATGTTGATGAAGGCACTATGGTTGATACATGGGCAACGGTAGGTTCGTGTGCGCAGATAGGTAAGAACGTTCATCTATCAGGTGGTGTGGGTATTGGTGGTGTATTAGAACCATTACAAGCCGGACCAACCATTATTGAAGATAACTGCTTTATTGGTGCTCGCAGCGAAATCGTTGAGGGTGTGGTGGTTGAAGAAGGCAGTGTGATTTCGATGGGCGTTTACATTGGCCAAAGCACACGGATTTTCGACCGTGAAACCGGTGAAGTACATTATGGTCGAGTGCCAGCAGGTTCGGTTGTAGTATCAGGTAATTTACCATCAGCTTGCGGCACATACAGTTTATATGCAGCCATTATTGTTAAAAAAGTCGATGCTAAAACCCGTGGTAAAGTGGGTATTAATGAACTATTACGTATCGTTGATTAATCTTGCTCAACAGCGATAAATAGATAAAAGGCTCCTAGGAGCCTTTTTTATTGCGTTGATAATATTTACTGAACAAATTCACTTAACCAGTCAAATTGACAAAAAGCATCGACTCACATCAATAACCTAGATTAATTAAATCTGTAATAAGCTAGTACATTGGCTTATTAGGCATTAACCAATAATGCATTAGCTAATATTTTCCAGGTGAGCATACCGATAACCTGATGCTTGTCATTGTGAACAATCAAATAGTTTGCATTGGTTGTTTCCATCATGAGTTTGGCATCATTCAAAATCGTATTGTCAGATATCATATCGACCTTATGCACCATTACCTGATGCACACGCTTATTAAGCAGGCTTCTATCCACTGCGCGCTCTGCTGCGGTATCTAAAAAAGGGCTGTGCCAAAATGCCAAGGTATTGTTATCGATGACACCAATGGGCGTACGATGTTGTTCTGACAGTACCACAGCCACATCCATTTTAGCCTTTTTCATCATCGCTTCTGCATGCTCAAGAGTATGGTACTCCTCAAGAAATACAACCGGAGCTAATAGCAAACCGCTCACGACTCCCGCGTCTTTAAAGTCTTTACTCGCTAAAATATCCAGACATGCATCAACAACAACCTCATCGTATATTTTACCTCTGCCCTTTAGTAAATCTTGGGTTAGCACTGCCATGCCAAGGGCGGGACGATAAGGTCGATGGCTAAGTATTGATTCGGCAACGTCGGCTACGGCAATGATCTTAGCCTCAAGTATAATATCATCAGCTTTTAATCCTTTAGGGTAACCAGAGCCATCTAAACGTTCATGATGCTGGAGGATCATTTGTTTGATCGGCCATGGAAAATCGACTTCACTAACTATCAGCGCCCCTTGCTCGGGATGCTGTTTAACCAAGCCAAATTCAGCATCACTCAGTTTTGATGTTTTAGACAGGATCTGACTAGGGATGGCCAATTTACCAATATCATGGATCAATGAGCCCAGTTTAAGTCCTTCTAAACGATCTGGAGGTAAACTCATTTTCTCACCAATAAGATAACTTAATTGTGCCACTGACTTTTGATGCCCTGCGGTGTAAGCATCTTTAAGCTCTAGCGCCTCGGAAATAGCCCCTATAAGTTGGACTAAAATCGAGGTCATCTTTTCTTTTTGGATTTTAATGATGCTCGATTGCCGAGAGACGGCCTTCATGGTGCGAGGTAATTCGATACAGTGCCATAAAATTGTAGCAAAAATACTCAAGGATTTTGCATCAACTTGGGTATAGGTGGTGTCCCGATTACCCACCCCAATAATACCGACTAATTTTTTGCGATAATGAATAGGGACGCATAAATGGTTTTTAAAGGCAAAAAAGCCATCTTCTTGGGTGTTATTTTTAGACAACACAGTTAAATCATTATGAATAACGGGTTTGCCAGTACGAATGGTTTCGGCCCAAATACCAGAATTGGCTTTATACTCTTGGCCCTTGGAGAGGGTAAAATAATCAGCTACCGCTTCATTCCACGCAGTGCTAACGATTTGATTCTTTTTTTCATCAAATTTGTGTAAGTAACCCACTTTAGATTGGGTTAACGACAAGCCTTGGTTTATCGCAGTGGTAAATACCAAATCAGGACGAGCATTAATGACTTCTTCTATTTGATTAAGCCAATCATCACTTGAAAGTATCGCTTGATGATAATCAGGATGGAGCTGTGACAACCACGCTTTGTCTAACTCGATTACAATCACCGTTATACACCAATGCTGATCACTTTCTTCTATAGGAGTCATGGTAGCTTGAAGTGCATTACCTTTATCATCAACAAAATTGATAACATGATGGATATGGCGATTGTTAAAATCGATGTTGTCTAATGTAAGAGCGGAAAAGGCATGCGAAAGCGGTTGTTTTAAAATAGCCGCTATAGGTTTATTGACTAATTTATACAATGGCTCACTCAGCTTAATTAACTCAAGCCTGTCATTAAAAATACCCCAACACAGTTTGGCTGTTTTAGGCAATTCAGATGGTTTTAAGAATAAGTCAGCTTTGTGTAGCATGGTGGGCCCTATTTAATATTTTCAATCGGCATAGGAAGTGGTTTAACTTAGCGAGGTCAAGGATCTCAATATTTCTCCCTAAAATTGACCTTACGCTATGACGCATATTGTTTAAATAGCGTATCGTCCTTCAACACCAAATAGATACAATAGCGACAGGAATTACGACAGCATACCATTGATAATATTAAACAATCCTAACGATTATCTTTGACTAGTTCAAAGCGTGTTACTCGCTTAAACTAAATAACTGCAACATCCATATTCCGCAATGTACGACTAACACTCAAGTAAGGCTGCACTGCTTATATAACGCCTTACTTGGGCGATTTTTTATAGTATATGACCGATAAATAACGACGTTAAAAGACTACCGTTTTATTACCGTACACCACAACTTGTTCATTTAATACTAATTGTAGTGCTTTGCTTAATACGCTTTTTTCAACATCACGACCGTTATGTGCTAACTCTTCAGCACTGTAACTATGATCAACTGAAATCACATCTTGTTTGATAATCGGCCCTTCATCTAAAAGATTATTCACAAAGTGTGCTGTTGCACCAATAATTTTGACGCCGCGATCCCAAGCCTGCTTGTACGGAGATGCTCCAATAAAAGCCGGCAAAAATGAATGATGAATGTTAATAATCTTATCTGGAAATGCTGACACAAATTCAGGCGTTAACACTCGCATATATTTAGCCAACACTAAAAAGTCAGTCTCATAAGGCTGAATTACCGCCAACATCGCCTGCTCATGTTCCTGACGATTTAACCCTTCATGGCTAACATAATGAAATGGAATATCAAATTTTTCAGTCAATGGCTGCAGCACATCATAATTCCCCACTACAGCAGCAATCTCAACGTCTAAGCCGCCATAATAGGATTTCATCAAAATATCGCCTAAACAATGGGCTTCTTTTGTCACCATGATCACGATACGTTTTTTACCCATATCGACCAATTTCATCCGATTCTGGGTAGGCAATACCGCGCGTAACTCACTTAATAGCCGTTCATCATCAAACTGACCTTCAAGTTCTGCGCGCATAAAAAAGCGCCCTTGTGTGTGGTCTACAAATTCGGTGTTTTTAATAATGTTTAATTGATGAGCGAAACATACACTGGTAATTTTGGCAATCAAACCTTGGGCATCGGCACAATCGGTTATCAGCACTTTTCGCTGTAAAACTGGTGGGTTAATAATGGTATGATCTTGTTGGCTCACGCGTACAACTCCTCTTTAAATACTGTTCAACAGTGTGCCATTTAAAAAGATTTTTGGGTGAGGTTTTTAGTGATAAATTTTCATAAAATGAAAATTATCTACTTTTTTAATCCCATGTTCTAAAAAATGGCCGCCAAATTAAGCCAAAATTCAACACAACTACATATAACGGCTATCATTAGCGTCGAGAATCTAAATATTTTTGCAGTAATTTACGCAGTGTTTCCGCCTTAGTCCCATAGACAACTTGAACACCTTTACCCATTACCACCACGCCTTTAGCGCCCAAGCGCATCAGTCTGGCTTTATCAATTAAATGCGCTTGGTTAACACTAATACGTAAGCGGGTTAAACAAGCGTTAATTTCAACTATATTATCGCGCCCACCTAATGCCGAAATCATCGCTCTTAAGCTCTCTTTGGGTTTTGCGGGTATATCGCTTTGTTCTATTCGCCCTGGGGTTTTTAAGTTAAATGCTAAAATGCTGGCCCTAAAAATAGCGTAATAGATCACAGCAGTAAGCGGACCTAATACCAAAATCCAATGAGTATTGGCAGAGCGAGAAAACAATAACGTAAAATCCACCAATCCATGAGAAAACACAATACTGTGATGAATGTCGAGCAAAATACACACGCTATAGGCAATACCAGTGAGTAATGCATGGACAATAAATAAGATAGGCGCAACAAACATAAAGGCAAATTCAATCGGCTCTGTCACCCCAGTTAGCCAGCTGGCCGTAGCAGCGGATAACATAATACCTGCCACTCTGTTGCGCTCAGCTTTATCAGCACAACGCCAGATAGCTAATGCGGCGGCAGGTAAGCCCCACATTTTTATCAAATAGCCGCCTGCGAGATTTCCAGCTAATGGGTCACCAGCGAGATAGCGAGCCACCTCACCTCGTACAACTGTTCCTTGGTTAATGTATTGGCCTATTTCAAGATAAAATGGCGCATTCCAAATATGATGTAACCCAAGCGGAATTAATAAACGTTCAACCGTACCGTAGACCCCAAAAGCAATGGCAGGATCTTGATACACGGACCAATCAGAAAGATGTTCGATAACACGAGATAACGGTGGCCATACATGGATTAAAAGATAAGCCAACGCCATAGAGAGAGGAATAACAATGATGGGCGCACTGCGGCGACCTTCAAAAAAGGAAAAAATAGCTGGTAATTTAACATGATGACTAATGTTTACCGCTAAACAAGTGATCGCACCAACTAACATACCGCCAGCGATGCCAGTATCAATGGTTTGCATCCCCCACAATGGCCGCGAAACCAAGCCATAAATATCTGTGAGGGCCCCCATGGTAGATAAAAACACCCCAAAACCAAAGACTGCAGAAAAAGCAGCAATACCTTGATCACGGCAAAATCCAATGGCTACTGCGACGCTAAACAACAATGGCATCATGGTAAACACTAAGTTACCGACTGCAGACAAGACAGTATTTAATTCTGTTGGGATAAATGGCAGCGGATTAAACGTCAACCCTAACATCACCCCCGCAGCGGGTAAAATAGCAATTGGAATCAGCAGAGCTTGACTAAGACGCTGGGCAAATTTAAACCATTGTTGCGTAATAAAACTTACGCTACGTTTACCGATATAACGGTGCTGTGCCAAGTGGCTATCCATGTTTTAGCTTCTATTTCGGGTTCCATCGTCTCACAGGCATCGATCTCTAACCGTTCGGTCAGGGGTTTTGCACCTAATTCAGTAAATAATTCATCAAATTTTTTTATCGCACCACAATAGGTTTCGTAGCTTGAATCACCTAATCCAATAAGGCTGTATTGCAATGAGGGCAGATACGGTGCATTGGATTTAAGTTCATTAAACCAAGGCGCAATATCTTCAGGTAAATCACCTTGCCCAGTAGTGGACGATACGACTACTAGTAGCTCATTCTGTGGTGGCACAAAACCTAATAATTCATTAGGTTGCCAAAGTTTAGCGGTAAAACCTAATTTTGCAATCTCCTTAGTCACTGTTTCAGCAGTAAATTGTGCACTACCATAAACGGTACCAAAAACAATATTGACCATTTTCATGGTATACTTTCCCCTTAAATTAAATACTATGTAAAATACCTTGAGTGTTAATGACTTACCTTACTGTATTCTTTTAGTCTCTCGCAAGTGTCTTTATGCTGCTAAGGTTAAATCAATAGGGTCAAAGCAGGTTGGCTCAAAGTGAAATAACGCCACAATGGAATCTAGACCATGCGACAAGTGAGCCGAAAGCGAAAACTCAAACTCCAGCATAAATCTGCCCACATACGCCGTAATTACTATTTTCATATTGAACAACAAAATCATAAGCTTATTCCCCCTATTGCTGAGTTCGAAAAGCTCAAAAAAGCGATTGCTGATCACATAGAATAAATCAGCGTCTTACGGTGTTAACTGAGTAACATACTTGGCATAGATGATAATTGATCATCATCCCAGCCAAATGCAGCGAAAATATCTAGCCATTCTGCTTCTAACTCAGTTTCTATATGCATCGGTTGCTGTGTCACCGGATGGGTAAACTGCAAACTTTTTGCTATCAACCATAAACGATTAATACCGAAATGCTCACGAAAAAACTTATTTTGTTTACCATCACCATGGGTAGTATCACCAATGATGGGATGACGTAAATGCGCCATATGACGGCGTAATTGATGCTTACGCCCAGTATGAGGACTTAATCTTACTAATCCGAAACGGCTAGAAGGATAACGACCTGAGCTAAAGGGTATTTCAGCATTCAATAGTGGTTGGTAATCCGTTACCGCTTGTTGTGCTGCTTTATTGGGATCGACATGCTTGTCCCCCAAATCATCAAATTCTTGTTTCAGGGCATAATCTAACCTGCCAGACTCGTGCATATTGCCACGAATAATGGCTAAGTATTGCTTCTTAATACTGTGATCGGCAAATTGCTCACATAATGCCCGAGCCACCTCACTCGATTTAGCAAACAGCAATACGCCAGATGTCGGACGGTCTAAGCGATGCACTGGAAACACATGACAACCGACTAAATCACGGGTCATCTGCATCGCAAAAAAACGCTCTCTTCGAGCTAAATAACTGCGATGAACTAACAAACCTGCGGGTTTATGTATTGCAACAATATGCTCGTCTTCAAATAATATCTCGACATGAGGAGGCTGTACGTCGTCTAAGTCAGTGTCTTCAGCACTATAATTCATGTCATCAGAGCTTATTTGCCCAAATAAATCATCATTATCCAATGAGTATTCAGCATCGTTATCTTTTGTCATCTTTATCACTTTACTTATTTTGTATTGGGCTAGGCCTATTGGGTCAAGCTTTGTTGGCATAGGGTATATAGGATTAATGTGGCTGACGTTTATTGTTCGCTTAGCGCTGGCTGAGCAATATATCAAATTGCCGAAACTGGGCAATCATCACCTCACCATGGGGCTTACTTTGCCATACGTGCTCAGCCATAGGGGCTAACGCCATATTGCTTGGCAAAGGATGTCGTTGTACAACAAGCTCGGTCATCTTTGGAATAAAAATAAACTGCAACCATTGCTCAAATGCCATTACATCACAGCAAAATGGTGCCGTACTGGTCATTGCTGATACAGGAGGTAAAATATCAGACCACAGCTGAAACTCCTTAAGCAATTGTTCTAATTTAATTAAATGATTTTGGCTGGTTAAATAAAGCATAAAAGTGAACGACAACATCAAGGCTAAGTCGGAATATGATATCATTTAGCGCATTGAATACCCATCCAACATATGTGATTTAGTGACAACACCCATGACCGAGATAACTACCCTAAGCCAGTTTCTGACGACCGCAAATACTCAATTCCAAATATACGATTTAGGTCGCCGAGTGCAACATATCGATATGTTAGCCTTTCAGCAAATTGACTCTTTATTGGCGCCGTATCCTTATCCCATTCAAGGCCATGCGCAGTTTGCAATCGTATTTTGGCAACAAGCACAATTACCCTATATCTGGTTTGTAAAATTACCTTTAGATGAGCAAGGTTTATTATCACCTGCGCCGCGAACTCAGTTTATTAAAATGATTTTAGAGGCCTTGGGTCGTAACCCAACCCAAGCATTAACTGATGAACAGCAAGAGCAATTAGCCAATCATCCATTTAGCTTTAAGCCAAATCAACATAAACTGGCATTATTTAATGCCTTAGTAAGGCTTCAGCTTAATCAACCGGCATCGAGTCAATACGAATTTGCCGCACAGTATTTGTCTGGACAAGCGGCGCATGACACATGGCCACAACTGGGTGTTCAAGGTTTAGCAGATCTTTGCGTTCGCGCACACCAATTTAACCATCTTGATGACATAATCAACGCCCTTGATAATGCTCCTATTGAAGTAAAAGCTGCACTTTGCCAAAGTTTGGAGCACATTAATCTTGATAAGCGCCTTGCTGAACACTTGTTTAGTCAATTACAACAAGCTGAAGATCATCTAAAGGTCATGTATTTAGCGGCATTAGCGTCCAATGTGCACTACAGCATGGCAGCGATTAATCAGTTAAATGACCAGCAAGCTCTGGATGAAAACACCTTAATCACCATTGCGGCTCGTAACTGGTTAGCCCTAAAAGATGATGACACTCGTAAACACTATTTAGAAGCACTTGCAAAGCAGCCGCAGCACTTCTTTAATCAAGTATTTGCTGATATCGTGGCAATACCCAGCTTGCGTCCGGGATTATTAGCTGACTTAAGGCATCCAGACAGAAGCATTCAACTAGCGACCGCTATCGGCGGATTATTTAGGGCAACCAGCCTATGATGAGTGATTTTTTAATATTTGTTGCTTTAATTGTTGTTGGCGCTTTTTTTTGGCAATTAAGACAAATGGCCGAACTTAGCCGAACTGTCGTAGAGCAGTCGTGTAAAAAACAGAACGTACAATTGCTCGCCATTGCAATGGAATCGGCTCGTCCGAGTATTGGTGGCACGACAGGCATTTGTTGGAAAGCAACTTTTATGTTCGAATTTAGCACCGACGGTTTAAACCAATATCGTGGACACATCATGATGCATGGTAATCGTGCGACTAAGATTGAATGGCCTATTTTCCCGGAGCCAGAATGGATGGATGCCCCTATGGCCAGTGGTAAATTTGGCGGATGCGGCAGCAGTAAAAGTTGCGATTCAGGCAAATGCCATTAATGAGGTTAACTTGACGCTATTTTGCACTCTTGAGCAAAATAGCGTTTTATTGTTGTTCAATGCCCGAGAACTAAACATTACTGTTCATCTATTTGTTAATAGCATTGCTCTTACCTGCATTAAGCTTGAGGTTTGTTAATCATTTTATAATCGTGATAAGTCACCGTTTGGATACTATCAAGCGATTTAAAAATTGCCGCCGTTCCTTCGATGGTGGTTGATGTATGTTCTGGCATCGCTAAACCTTCGAACACAGCAAACCCTAATTCTAATTCAAATTTTGTCAAAGTGACTGAAAATGCCGGATTCAGATCATCGGTATTACTGATCAGAATTTTTTTCAGCTGTTTGGATGCTTTATCTAAATAAAGCATTCCAGTAAGAGCAGCATTATCAAGTTCTTCAATATTAGGAACAAATTTAAACGCTACACTCGTTTCATCTTCAGCCACCAAAACAAGTGTGGTTAAATCAATAAGATCAGAAAATGCTAACTCATGGCTGTTCTCATCTTTATCCTCTTTAAGATCTTGTTGATGTTGCTGATATTTGTCTGTGCGCTTTTTATCAGGTTTTTCACCATTTTCAGACACCAAGGTCCATCGCTGCATTTCAGGCTGTGACGCATCAAATCGTTCAACTCGTGTTAAGTCAGGCATAACAGTATGCTGAACATATTGCCAACGTACATTTGCATCATCTGTGTTATGGTTAATCTCACTTAATGCCTGCTCAACCCATTGCAACTCCTCAGGAGTCACCTCGGCATTAGCTTTGTAACACGTAAAAGCAATACTGATCACTAAAGCCAACGTAAACACATTCATACTATTCCCTCTTATACTAAACTCACATCAACTGTTTACAATTTGACAACATTACCAAGATAAGTTCCGATTATAGCGAAAAAAACACAAAAGAAAGGCCGCGACATTAACTGCCGCGGCCTCTTGATCTCTTGTTAAGCTTTCCAGCTATAAATGTGCTCCCTGCACCATCCATGCGTATCGCTTGCTTCCTGCTATGTCCTTGTTCAATCCTTGATGTTCCTTGTACAATTAAGTACTTTCCATCTTACTCGATTATCCTTTTACCGAGCCTGCTCCATCCTGAGCGTGTCCTTATATCATCCATGAAATTCTTAACATATCCTGTCGCAAATCATTTGCGTAGCATCTTGCATCCACTGCACATTATCATCCTGATAATGTTATAAAACCTGCTTAATCCGCTAGTGCGTCCATTGAGCAAGATTAGCGTTTCATCCTGAAACTTAATATCGTCCGTTATGTCCGTTATGTCCGTTATGTCCGTATAGTCATAGTCTTCCTAGACCTATTTACTACCTTGTAATGTCCCCTTCCTAGGTACGAGATAAATAATAGTTCATTTACCTCAACCTAAACAGGTACCTCTAAATGATTAAAATATCCCGCGGATAATGAAAAATAAACTTTATAACAAAATCATAAGCTTAGATTTAAAAAAGAAATAATCACCATTAATTAGGTGATTCATCTCACATGCTTTGTGAGATATATCTCACAAAAATGCAAGCTAAAAAGGTAAACATCAGGTTAACGTTTAACACTAATCAAACATTTATTCTGAGTAAATAGCACGAATACTCGCCTCAACTCGCTTTTATGGTCATTTTACCCAAATAGCATCATTTCAGGACTCGCAGATATTACCCGAATAGTTCTATACATAAATGACCACATTGACACTGGTTCATGCCAATTTATGAGCAATATTAGCCAATCCCAATAGATAGGTTTTAAGCATGAGTGGATTAAACCTAAATTTTAACATCCTATTTAGATTTTGCTTATATGGGCTGTTTGTATGTTGAACGGTGACAGTTTTACTACCTAAATAATCTTTAAGCCCAATGACATCATTCTCCCCCGAGTAAATTGATACTCACTATCAATTTTTATTTTTTGTGTATAGCAAGGCCTAAACGACCATACGGCCTGCTCCTCATAATGGCACAGCGTGTCATATGTAAAGGACAAAAAGCGGTTCTAATCAGCCTAAAACGCTAAAAAAGTACGCTCATCTACGACAAGCAAGCTATCAATTTAATTGATAGCTTGCTTAAAAAAGTCTCAATATTATTTATGCGATTTATTGTGTAATTTAAATTTGCACTAACGACACAATAAACACATTCAAGGAGTTATCGATGTACATAGCATATTTAAGTCCACCTCGATTTGGAGTCCGTAACACATTACGGAAGACATCATGAGGGAGGATCACGCCCCAGAGGCGAACCCATACTTATTAACAGCCAAGCAAAGAAACCATCTCGGCGTGGTAGATGAACATATTGTAATCAGCCCTTTTGAAAAGGCTGCGGAATATGGACACGCTAAAGTCACTAAGCACTTTGGGCAATCATTTGGTCTATCTGTATTTGCAGGCGCCTTCATTGCTCTGGCATTTGTATTTTATCTTACGGTAACGACTGGTTCATCAGCGGATTCATGGGGCTTAGTCAGATTTAGTGGTGGTATCGCTTTTAGCTTAGGACTCATTCTCGTAGTTGTTCTGGGTGGAGAACTGTTTACCAGCACGGTATTGAGTGCGATTGCTTGGGCACAAAAACGGGTCTCGACCAAACAATTACTGGGCTGTTGGACGCGCGTCTATTTAGGCAACCTATGTGGCGCGATGTTGATACTGCTACTGGTAATGATGTCAAAAATGTACGCAATGGACAGTAATCAATGGGGACTTAATGCACTGCATGTTTCACAACACAAGATCCACCATGATTGGAGCCAGGCTTTTGCTCTTGGGATACTGTGTAATTTGTTAGTTTGCCTAGGTGTGTGGATGACCTTTAGCTGCAAAGATGCTTTAGCTAAATCGTTACTGCTCATATTACCAGTTGCTATGTTCGTCTCCAGCGGTTTTGAACATAGCATTGCCAACTTATTCATGGTGCCACTGGGTATTGCCATTCAACACTTTGCTGGAAATGAATACTTCAGTGCATTGGGAGTAATGCGACAAACTTTTGCAGACCTTACCTTAAGTAACTTCCTATTTAACAACCTTATTCCGGTAACGCTGGGCAATATCGTCGGTGGTGCTGTGTTTGTGGGTCTTGGTTATTACTGGATAGATAATACCGCGATGAAAGTCCCTGGCGAAGCTGCATCACGACACATTAGCACCATCACAAAAACTCCGATGCAAATTTCAAAAAAGTACCAAGATTCAAGTATTGCTCAACAAACTCAATATCAACCAAGTCAAGAGGACTTAGCCATGAAAAATAAAATCCAAAAACTTATTGTCAGTGAACTAATGGACACTAAACCGACCACTCTTTCAGTTGATACAAGTATTTATCAAGCGCTTACCCTGCTAGCAAAAAATAATGTCCGCAGTGCACCTGTGATCGATAAAGATAATCAGCTATTAGGCTTTATATCAGAGCAAGATCTTATGCGCTCACTTTGGTCTGAGGAGTTTGCATCTACATTGCCTATTTCAGTCAAAGATATCATGCAAACTAAAATGCTCACTGTCGCACCAACAGAGAAAATTGTTCAATTGCTAGAGTTTATGGTGGTTGATAAAAACAAACTATTCCCTGTGACAGATTCAGGTATGTACATTAGCGGTGGCTATCAAAGCTATGAAGAACGTCTGCGTGATGCATCTGCAACAGTACCAAGTACTTATCCAGTTGTTGAAAACGGTCGTTTATGTGGGGTTATTCGTCGTGAAACCTTCATGCAAATGTTCGCTAAGCTTTATAGTCCAGAGCACGATGGCATTACCCATCCGGTTGAACAGCAATCAGTAGCATAATCCCGAGGACACAATGCCGATGCAAATACTGATTTCATAGTCAACTCACAAACACTTTCCTTAAGTTGATATCACCAGGAACAAGTTAACAATATCGTTAACTTGTTCCTATATAAGATTGACTCTCTTGGTTTATGCGCAGGGTAATGCTGTCTATAACAGTGCGAAACAGTTTGTCAGCCGATTAAGCTTATTATTCATCAACAACATCGATAAACCATATTGATTGTCATTTATACAACCAAGGCTGACAAATTCATCACACTAGATTATTCACCAAAGTGAAGCTAGCGTTATATTTCTTTTCACATTCAAGTCCCATTAAACAAACATTCGTATTGAGAGCTTTTGAGATATAGAGCGTTACAACGAGCCTTCCATGAACCAAGCAATAAAGCTAACTTTACTCGTAGTCGCAGATTTTTTATATACACTCGTTAACTGATTGCGTACGGTTTTATCTGAAGCGTTTCTAAAATTAGCGATTTCCTTAGCGCTATATCCCTTGAGAGTAAACAAAGCAATGTCAGACTCGCTATCAGTTAACCCCCATCTAGAAAATTGTTTTACTATTTCCTCGCCAAAATGTCGCTTGGCACTTATCAATTCTTTCGATGCCTGCATTGAGTAAATGATCGCTTGATCACGCTCTTTGAGCAACTGTGCGTTTC
>NZ_JACJER010000310.1:0-638 GCF_014164185.1 Shewanella sp. SG44-6
TGCGATGAGGCTATTTGAAAGTGACTTTACCGCCTATCATTTTAAATGCTGGCGCGCCTCTTATTAAGGTATCACGGGCAAATATCTGGCCGCACTCCGGGCAAGTGCAGGGAACTTTAGTGCTATCTTCAACGATTCGTTCTTTGAAGCATTTGACTAAGGCACCTTTACCTCCCTTACGATATTTAAACAGTTGGGTTTTACATTTAGCGCAGAAGATATCAACGGTACGTGAAGGGCCTTTTTTATTCGGTTTTGCCATCTTTAGGTTACTTCAAAGTCGGTATTCAGCCCATTGTAATGAAAACCGTAGGATTAGGCTAAAGTTGACTCCATGAAATATGGTAAAACCGCTTAAATCGCATATGGGGTAACGCTTTTGGTGGTCGTAATGTAAATAGATCTATGATTGAAAATGAATAATGCTGCGGTTTCAATAGCGATTGGTTTGAAAGTGATTATATAAAGGGAGTACCGAAGTTTACCTCGTATATTCGTTGTGGAGTAGGAACTAAAATTCACGGGAAACCATAAAGTAGAAGCAACAATATATTAAGATTCGCAGCTGATTTTTTGATAAACATCGTTGTTAATTCTTGTTAACTCAAATGCTTATTAAGCAAAAATGACGTAGCCAA
>NZ_JACJER010000311.1:0-625 GCF_014164185.1 Shewanella sp. SG44-6
GATGGTCAATGGTGGTCTGTTCCTGCGGCGGTATTGATTGGTATTCCTCTGTATTCCAATGCCACAGGGGTTATCCCTATCATGGAGAGCCTTATCACTAATGGCTTGCCCGTAGGGACAACATTGGCATTTTGTATGGCAACGGTTGCCGCCAGTTTTCCTGAGTTCATTTTGCTCAAGCAGGTAATGCAATGGCGTTTGCTGGCCATCGTTTTTGCCATTTTATTGATTTCATTCACCTTAATCGGTTGGATCTTTAACGCTATAGGTCCCGTTCTGTGAGAATTATAAAAATGCTAAACATCAAAGTATTAGGCAGTGGATGTGCCAAATGCACAAAAACCGCTGAGATTATTACCGCCATCGCCAACGAGAAGGGCATCAGTATTGCTCTGGTAAAGGAAACCAATCCAGAAGTCATCATGGGCTATAAGGTGATGAGTACACCCGCTGTGGTGATTGATGAGAAGCTAGTGCATTGGGGCTCCATTCCCCATAGAGCCATGATTGAATCTTGGTTAGTGGGGTAACACTTAAATGTCACATCCATTTGATATTTTGCCGCTAGAGAGTGGTGCTAGGTTGATTTTTACCCCTTGCCCAGGGACTAAATCTGTCCCTGTGA
>NZ_JACJER010000312.1:0-571 GCF_014164185.1 Shewanella sp. SG44-6
GGTTTAGTATCGCAACATGAGTTCGCAACTGCTGTCGATTTAGTTTCGCAACAGGTACTGGCAAAGGAGGAAGGTTTAGTGTCACAACATGAAGTGACAGTGTCTTCCAGAGTATAAGCTTCTTTACGGACATACCTTTCAAACCCCAGCTTTTCAAGCATATAGCCTGCAATGACAGATACTCCCATTGCTACTACAAAATAAAAAAGTGCTACTTTTAAGCCAAAGGTGACAACAAATAGTCCGATAATAATCGGATTCAGTAATGGACTGGCAAACAGGAATACCATCATAGGGCCAAAACCGGCACGAGCCCTGAGCAAGCCTTTTAAAAATGGAATGGTAGAACAAGAGCAAAACGGGGTAATTGACCCAAGTAGTGCAGCAATGACATAACCTCTGCCGTTGCGTGAGCTTAGCATCGCTTGTATTTTTTGAGGGGTGATAAATTCTTGTAAAATACCTACTAGGTAGCTTATGACAAGAAATAGTAGGGTAAGCTCAACGGCAAGAAAAGCGAACATGCTTGCCGTTTCTTTCATCATAAGAATCGTTTCAGGATTCATTTTTT
>NZ_JACJER010000313.1:0-560 GCF_014164185.1 Shewanella sp. SG44-6
CATAACGAATAGAATAGTTTGTGCCCAACATACCCGAATACTTGTTTAGCAACACAATGACGATAATAATTCGCCCACCCCCTTAGTTTCGGATTTATCAGTTTGATAAGGTCGTTAACAGGGATGGTAGCGTGCTTTTTGATGAGTTCGCGCAGGTTACTCAAGAACAACAACGTGTTGGATTTACTCGGTTTAATGAGCAATTTTCCTTTGTACTTCCTATGATTGAACCCTAAGAAGTCAAAACCATTGCTGATGTGGGTAATATGCGTTTTCTCTTAGGAGAGTGTTAAGCCTCTTTCCGCTAAGAAATCAGCGATTAACGGTTTGATATCGTTCTCGAGCACTTCCTTTGAAGCGCAGGTGACGACGAAATCGTCGGCGTATCCAATAAAGTTGGCTCTGGCACCCTTTTTGAGTGCTGTAGACTTTATACGCTGCTCAAGTCCAGCAAGAGTCATTAGCATCAAGGTGGGGGATATAACCCCTCCTTGTGGCGTGCCCTCATCAGTACGATAAAACAGCCCTTTGTCCATAAAACCAGACTTTAACCATTGTTC
>NZ_JACJER010000314.1:0-558 GCF_014164185.1 Shewanella sp. SG44-6
ATAAAGTTCTTCAAATTATCTTGCAACGGGAGACCAGTCGGAAGTGGGCTCACTTTCGTGACCAGACACAAGTCTGTATCTGCATCGTTACAATGCAGCCTTTGCTTTTTCCAACCTCCTATACCTACATCACTATCGGCCAAATCAGCTTTCCCAAAGGGAGCGATATAGGCTTACCGTGTTCCGTATGTCGCGCAATGTCAGGTTAGATGCCCGCTATAGTGCGGAGAGCGTATTGATCACGAAAGAGCATGGGGCAATCTCTTTCCAACTCTCATGCCTTTTGGCTACAGCGTATTAACCACTTCCGCTGTTTCATCACATAACGCACCTTACGCGGATTCACTTATGTTCATCATACTGATTACCTAGCACTCACCCGATTTGTGGTTATCAGGAGGATCGTCCTCTCACGATTGAGATCCCGATTAGTCCATGACCAATCTTCGTTACATTGTTAGGCTCGCTACTTTATTCAGAGCCCTAGGTTCATCTGGTGATACAGATGGTTCACTCAAAAGCGGTGAACAGCGCTTCATACGACCTCACGTCGCACGC
>NZ_JACJER010000315.1:0-557 GCF_014164185.1 Shewanella sp. SG44-6
TGCAGTAGTTGTTCCCGCTAAGCTTTGAGGTGCCTCAGTGGTGTTATTCGCAGCCGTTGCAGCAAGTGTGCCGCCATTATTCGCCGTGGCATTGGCAAACTCAGGTTTTGCTAATTCAGTTGTTGACTCTGCTGTTTTGGCCGATTGCTCAGCATTACCAGCTTGGGCTTGTGGCGCTGGCTGCGCTGGTTGAACGGGTGCCGGCGTTGCTTGAGCCGTCTGGGTTGCTTGAACCGGATTACCCGATGCTTGAGTTTGACCAGCTGTTTGGGTAACCGATGGTTCCTGACCTTGAACGGATGTGCCTGCAGTAGTTGTTCCCGCTAAGCTTTGAGGTGCCTCAGTGGTGTTATTCGCAGCCGTTGCAGCAAGTGTGCCGCCATTATTCGCCGTGGCATTGGCAAACTCAGGTTTTGCTAATTCAGTTGTTGACTCTGCTGTTTTGGCCGATTGCTCAGCATTACCAGCTTGGGCTTGTGGCGCTGGCTGCGCTGGTTGAACGGGTGCCGGCGTTGCTTGAGCCGTCTGGGTTGCTTGAACCGGATTACCCGATGCTT
>NZ_JACJER010000316.1:0-556 GCF_014164185.1 Shewanella sp. SG44-6
CATCAACCAGATAAGGGATTATCTTGAGCTTCTTTGTAGGTGCTCCCAAGAAAACCACAAAGACTCGGATCATGTTAATGCATGATATTTTATGGAAAAGGATTTCCATTTTTTATATAAAAAAGACCGGAATAACTCCAGTCTTATTTTGATTTTGCATTCAAATATTAACTTTCAATAAGTTGCATAGTAGTAATGCAAGTTCTATCGTTATTAAAAGTAGACAGTACCTCTCTCGCCACTCTTTCGCTTCCGTCTTTTGCTTTATGATAAATATTGAATGCTAAATTTTTATTTTTTGGAACCCAAAAGTCTATAAATCCATCACGTTGTGTCGTCACTTTTTTGTCTATTAATGTTTCACCTGTATCAGTATCAATCATGACAACTTTCATTACTTGATTTTTTATTTCACCGGTACAACCTGTTAAAACATGATTAGTACATGGATGAGAGCTATTAATGTACGGAGCTATTGAAAGAAAGAATTGATCTTTTGGTATTGCTACAGAACTACTTTTACCATCTGAAAAAGTTGCAACTATTCTATTGGGTA
>NZ_JACJER010000317.1:0-539 GCF_014164185.1 Shewanella sp. SG44-6
AGTGACAGAATCTTGCCAATACCTGGTACAGTTTTAAGTAGTTCTAGATACACTGGATTATGATTTTTGGCTTGTTTTTCAATGAACCATTCAACTTGAGCGAGTTCTTTGGCATAGCAATCAAGTAGCGCCATATCTAAATCAATGTTGCGCTGCACGATAGGGTCTTGATACTGCTCACGAAGTTTTTGTCTTGCTGAAATGTTTTTAAGATTTAACTCAGTGGCAGGCAAGTTGTATTGGCTGTTGGTGTTAACCACATGACCTTTGAGCATGGCACCGTGACGAACAATTTTCATTCGTCGACGTAATAGGTCACGGGCAGCGCGCATTTCGCTGGGGTAATCGTAGGCTATTGGGAAATTACCGCCACGCAGTAATGAGGCAATTTTAAAGGAATCGACTTTATCATTCTTGGTTTTACCGCCGTGAATCGCCTTCATATAAAGCGCATGACCTAGTACAAAATCAATCCCAAGTTCAGCACACCAATCTGACACCCAATACCAGCAATGCATGCACTCAACGCCGACAATCAC
>NZ_JACJER010000318.1:0-539 GCF_014164185.1 Shewanella sp. SG44-6
GTGATTGTCGGCGTTGAGTGCATGCATTGCTGGTATTGGGTGTCAGATTGGTGTGCTGAACTTGGGATTGATTTTGTACTAGGTCATGCGCTTTATATGAAGGCGATTCACGGCGGTAAAACCAAAAATGATAAAGTCGATTCCTTTAAAATTGCCTCATTACTGCGTGGTGGTAACTTTCCTATAGCTTATGATTATCCAAGTGAAATGCGCGCTGCACGTGACCTATTACGTCGACGAATGAAAATTGTTCGTCACGGTGCCATGCTCAAAGGTCATGTGGTTAACACCAACAGCCAATACAACTTGCCTGCCACTGAGTTAAATCTTAAAAATATTTCAGCAAGACAAAAACTTCGTGAGCAGTATCAAGACCCTATCGTGCAGCGCAACATTGATTTAGATATGGCGCTGCTTGATTGCTATGCCAAAGAACTCGCTCAAGTTGAATGGTTCATTGAAAAACAAGCCAAAAATCATAATCCAGTGTATCTAGAACTACTTAAAACTGTACCAGGTATTGGCAAGATTCTGTCACT
>NZ_JACJER010000319.1:0-534 GCF_014164185.1 Shewanella sp. SG44-6
CTTTTGGCATAGATTTGTTAATGTATACCAAAAGTTTAAAAGGATACTTTAGATGGATCTAGACAAGGCATTTATGCTTAAAGCATTGGAGGTATCTCGGGCTGCTCTGCCTGAGTGCCAACCAAATCCTCCGGTAGGTTGCGTTCTCGTTCTAGGCGGGCAAGTCATTGCCGAAGGATTCACACAAAGAATTGGTGGCAACCATGCTGAGGTTGAAGCGATTAGTGCTTATGATGGCCCTATGGAAGAAGTGACTGCATATGTCACTCTTGAGCCATGTTCATTTGTTGGCAAAACTCCGGCATGTTCTTCTGTAATCATTAAATCAGGAATTAAGAGAGTTGTAGTTGCTATCCTAGATCCTGATGAAAGGAACAATGGAAAGGGTCTTTATGCTCTAGAGAAAGAGGGCATAATAGTGGATATCGGTGTCGCTTCAAGAGAAGTTAGTGAATTTTTGTATCCTTATCTTGGAAAGTCATAATTAACCTCGCATAAGTTCCTAGCGAGGATGGTGATGTATTACAGGATTTT
>NZ_JACJER010000031.1:0-40301 GCF_014164185.1 Shewanella sp. SG44-6
CCCTGGTACTGTTGGCCATATGTTCGAACATCAAGCAGTATTTGTATTTGATGGTGATGACGATGAAGCTATTTTAGAACTGCTTATGATGGCTGACGTCGACGTTGCCGATGTAGAGCTTGAAGATGGCATCATCAGCGTATTTGCGCCAGTGTCAGAGTTTAACAATGCCCGCACTGTGTTAACTGAAGCCTTTCCAGAGATTGATTTTAAGGTAGAAAATTTAGCATTTGTGCCACAAACCATGACAGAACTTACTGGCGAAGACATTGAAAGTTTTGAAAAATTCTTAGCCGCTCTTGATGATTGTGACGACGTACAAAACGTTTATCACAACGCTGAGATTAACGAAGAATAAAACTCGCTAAAACGAGAAACGCTACAAGTCTAGGAACTAGATGACTTAGCCGCGAGCCAAACGTCATCTTCCCTAGCATTAGTGTTTTGAGCAGACCAAACTAAAAAACGCAGCTTAGGCTGCGTTTTTTAATGTCGTTTAATCAACGAATGTACTTAACGTAAGTCCATTTCTTGAACTTTTTCGTAAGCAATTTCTGGTGCAGTTACATCTGGTTTTTCATGTAAATCTGCTTTCAATTGACCTTTACGATGCTTTAGTGCCGCATCGAGTTTTTTAGCAGCGCTTGTTATAGCGGGATACATGACTAAATCAGTACCTTTAGCAGCAATGCGAGTTCCTTCATAGTTAGTTCTAATTTCAACATCATATTCACCATGCTCTTTAGCAATGATGATATCTAGCGAGATAAGCGTGGGGAAATGGCTAGCTATTTTAGCGAATTTTTCATCTACGTGTTGTTTGACAGTGTCTGTAACATCAACATGGTGACCAGAAAGATTTATTTTCATAGATTGTCCTTAAAAGAATTTACTTGCCAAATTTATCGCGTGTCACAACTGCATGCTGACATAAATTATGGTGTTGCACAAATGCAGACTGACATATTTAGACATAGGGCATGTGCTTTGCGTCACAAGTACTCAAGTCTATAATGTGTTTTATATCTCCTTGCGTACTTTATCACTGTGCCATTAATAAACGTGCATGGGGTATATCAAATTGACCTAACCCCTACATTGATTAAACATCAGATTACTGATTAAGTATAGACACAATAATGTCACAAAGGTTGCAACTTTTGGCTTGTTCTCACAAGTGATTACAAACCAAACAAATAACCACTAAAAGCAGTTACTTTGTAAGCAACTATACATTTTTTATCTGTTTAGACTTTAGTAAATGAAGTCGAATTAATTTTTTATAAA
Organism: Shewanella sp. SG44-6; assembly: GCF_014164185.1. Lineage (NCBI taxonomy): Bacteria > Pseudomonadati > Pseudomonadota > Gammaproteobacteria > Alteromonadales > Shewanellaceae > Shewanella > Shewanella sp. SG44-6. The sequence continues at coordinate 1,288 of NZ_JACJER010000031.1, forward strand.
GGATCCCTATGGCAACGAATCAACTGCAAATCGATATTATTTCTGACGTAATGTGCCCGTGGTGCATTGTTGGTTATCGCCGACTTGAACAAGCATTGAGTCAATTTGACGATTTAGAGGTTAAATTGCAGTGGCATCCGTTTGAGCTAAACCCCGCAATGGGGCCTGAAGGGCAACACTTAGGTGAACATATTGCCGAGAAATACGGCTCAACACCGGAACAAAGTACACAAAATCGTCAACGATTAACCCAAATGGGTGCCGATTTAGGCTTTGAGTTTAACTTTTCTGACGCATCGCGAATTTATAACACGCTACAGGCCCACCAGCTACTTTATTGGGCGGCGGAGTCTGGCAAGCAAACTGAATTGAAACTGGCGTTGTTCAGCAGCTACTTTACTGATCAGAAAAACCCAGATGACATTGAAGTTCTCATTGAAGCAGCCACAAAGGTAGGCTTAGATGCTGATGAGGCACGAGCAGTGCTCACAGACAAACGCTTTGAAACTGCGGTAAAAGAGGAAGAGCAACTGTGGATCAGCCGCGGGATCCAAGCCGTCCCCGCCATTGTGTTTAATCAACAATATTTAGTCTCTGGCGCACAAGATCCCGACACTATTGCTGAATTAATTAGTAAACTGACGACAGAAGACGCTTAAACCGTTTTAATTAAACAAATAAAACCCAGCTTGCGCTGGGTTTTGTGTTTACTGGATAATCACTAAACCTAGTTCAACTTTGTCACTAATAAAGTAGGTGACTCAGAGCTTGGACCTGTTACCGTAAAGCGATAGGTACCGGCGCTTGTTGCATTAAAATGCATGTTTGCGCCTTTTTTCGCTAAGGTTTTCAACAAACCTTCACTCACAGCGTCATCGCCTGCTATGGCACCAAAATCAATTGTCGACCAATCTGCTGTAGCGATTTTAAATTCATTATCACCGGCGGCTAACACAATATCGACTTGGTAAATAGATGATCCCTGATAGGCCAATGCATCTACTTCGCCCCAACCATTCATGCCACCACGAATGTAAACGGTATTACCGACAAACATGTCTGTTTTGTCGATGGTCAAAATAGGAGCATTACGATTACTCATATCAAAGGTAAAACTGTACATCGCATCTGTTTCAATATTGATGCTTAAATTGCCACCTTTTACAGCCAGTGCTTTGCCAATACTCAGCTGCACTGTGCCATCTGCATCTAAGCTACCATAATCGACGCTATCCCAGTCGCTAGAGGCCATTTTAAAGCCTTTGATTCCAGCGGTAACCATAACTTCAGCACGATATATACTGCCACCTAAATAGACCATTTCATTATCGGTAGACCAGCCATTCATGTCACCACGTAAATATACTGGAGTGTCAGCAAAAGGCTCTTGGTTATATACCGATAACACAGGGTTCTGCTTGTCTGCCGCATTTAATGAGAACACGTAGGTTGCGTCACGTGATGCTGTAAAGGCCATGTTAGCTCCTTTGGCAGCAAGCAATTCAGCCACGTTTTCATCAACAACGGCCACATCACTAGAAATTGCACCAAAATCAACTGTGTTCCAATCTGCTGATGCCAGTTTAAAATTATAACTATTTGCAGTTAAGGTAATCGCAATACGGTATTCGCCATTACCGACATAAGTGAGCTTATCAACCTCACCCCAGCCATTCATATCGCCACGCACAAATACATCTGTACTGCCAAAAGGAACGACATCTGGTGCGCCTGCTGTAGCATTTGCAGTTAAACCCTCGCCTTGCATTTCGCCTTGTACTTTAACAAACACAGCAGTGGTGTAAGCGGGTACGGTAAATGTGCCTTCACCATCTCCTTGAGTAAAGCTAGCGTTTTGCACCTCGTTGTCTATCGACACTTGCTGCTTTGCATGCAAGCTAAAACCGCTAGCGGTGGCAATGGTCTGAGTTTGCTCTTGGGCACTACCATTGACCATCACCACAATGGCATCAACGCTTGGATCGATATCGGTTAAGCCTGCGCCGTCGTCAATGCTCATCACAATCACGCCCTGCTTTTGGTTTTTACCGATATTATGAAAGCCCACTCGGTCGATAATGTCTTGCGCTGTGGTTAAACGGAACAATTTACTTTGGTGACGGATGGCCAAGAACTCGTTGAATACCGATGATGCAAAATCGATTTCAGACATAGATGCAGCAGCATTGGGGTTAGCCGAAATCCCACTAATCACACTCCATTTCGTCTCGTTATCTTGTGCTAACGGTAAACCAACATTCCAATTATTGCTGTTTTTGGTAAAGTCGACCCAGTTAAACCAATCGCCGGCATCATAGGTGTTACGGTCCATGGATTTAGAGCGCAACAAGTCGCCACCCATTTGTAAAAAGGGGATACCTTGGCTCATTAATGGAATGGTTGCGGCAATGTTTTGTACCCGAACGCGGTGTTCAAGTGATAAACCAACATCATGTTTGTATTGTAAAATATCCCATAATGTTTCGTTGTCGTGCTTGGACACATAGTTAATGCTGTCGGCAGGGTCTAACGCGTAAGCTGTTGGCTGGCTGTTCCAGCTAAAGCTACTGCCTTTAGCTGAGTTACCGTTAAAGTCTTTTAACACGTAGTTTTGTAAGTTACCTGCCATGGATAAACGTAAGGTGTCTTGATCACGTAAGTAATCATCTTTTTTGTCTGTAGCAAATAATGCCCCACCGCGCACAGCTTCACGGATACGATCGTTAAACGTTCCTACTTCAGAACCCGCCATATTCGCTTGTACAGCTTGCTCAAATAAGCGATTGTCGGCAACCTCACCAAAGTTCCAACCTTCGCCATAGAAATAGTTATCGGGATCAACCGCTTGCACAGCATCACGCGCGGCTAAAATACTGCTTTTAGGCATGTGCCCCATCACATCAAAACGGAAGCCGTCGTAACCGTACTCTTTAGCTAAAATCACCAGAGAGTCGGTGACAAACTTATCCATCATACGGTGCTCGGTAGCAGTATTATCGCAACAGGTAGAGGTTTCTATTTTACCGCTGATTTCGTTATATCTGTGGTAGTAACCCGGTACAAGCTTATCAAATACTGAGTTATCCCATAGGCCCGATGCACTAGTATGGTTATAGACCACATCGAGTACCACACGTAAGCCAAGTTCATGCAGCGCTTGGTTCATGGCGCGCAGTTCTTTAACTCGTGCAATACCCTCTGGGCTTGAGGCATAACTGCCTTCTGGTGCAATAAAGTGATGCGGATCGTAACCCCAGTTAAAACCGTCATAACTGCGTAGCGCGCCGACTAAATCTTGTGCGTCTGCAGAACCAGGTAAGAAGTCAGCTAAAATAGATGCGATTGTCGCGGCTTTATCTTGAGTTTTACAGGCGTTAGCTGCATCGCTAATTTGAGAGCACAATTTGCCGAGTGTATCGGTGATCTCAATGCGTTTTGTGACATCTTCATCGATAGTGGCAATATCCGTTGTTGGTAGCACATGAAAATGTGTTACCCCTGTTTCAGCCAATTGACGTAAATGCTCAACTGGCGCACTCCCCGTCTCGGTAAATGCTAGGTACTTACCACGGTTCGCTGCAGAAGTGCTTTCATCCCGAGCACTGAAGTCACGCACATGACCTTCGTATATCACGATATCTTCAGGATTTTCAACAGTCATTACCGTATGACCGTCCCACCCCGCGGGCTTGAGATCAGCATCGCTTAAATGAATAAACTGACTATAACGGCCATTAGTAGACACATTTAATGAGTAAGGATCGGTGGTTTCTAGGGTTTCTATTTTCTTCGAAATGGGGTGATATACCTTCAGCTCATAGCGATAGTATTGGCGGTCTAAGCTCATGTCACCGCTAAAGGACCAAATACCGCTTGCTGCATTTAAGGTCATTGCGTGGGTTTTAGTGAGTTTTTTAGCGCTGTCAAAAATCTTTACATTAACGGATATTGCCGTTGGTGCCCATACGTTGGCGCTGATATTGCTGCCGTCATAAATCACACCTAAATTAGCCTCGTCGGCGTCATTATCACCTTTGGTATACAAGTCATCGAGCACTTTAGCGACCTGCACATTCGTTGCTGCTATGGGTTTGTTATCACTATCGTAAGCCACCAGCACCAGCTGCTCTTTAGCCATGGCTTTCGCTTCATCGGCAGTAAAGCTAGCTTGGTAGGCTGGCCAACTTGCTAAATGTGGCACTAATACTTTTTGTGCATCACTGAGTTCAGTTTCGATTAACTCTAGCTGCGCCCCATTGATATTACCGTCGTTATCGACCTCAATACCCGCGGTGGCTGAGTGATGTAAGACAAACTTCGCCACGCCGTCGGCAGGCTCATTCCATACAAAGGTGTTTTGATCTAACCAATGTGCACTGGCACCATCAATAGAAAACCCAACGTCTAAAATAGGATAATCATACACATCTCCTTCACCATGAATAGTGAAGTTAGCCCGATTAAACTGTGCTTCTGGCGCACTATCATCTTCATAGGCTTTAAGGTTCATGGTTAAGTCAGTGTCACCCAGCGCTTTACCCGAACCTTCGGTCCCAACATGGATAATAAAGTTGCCGCAGTCGCTATAGCCATCTTTTAGGTTAATTAGCCAATAAGCACCATAGTTGGGATCGATTCCATCGAACGAGTGACCATTGGCCCAGTCGCTTGAGTCATATGGAGGCGCATAGGCATCACAGGTGTCGTTATTCCAAGTGTGGAGTTTATAACCGGGATAATTTGGATTACTGCTGCTGTTATCTTTGTCTTTGATACGGTTGTAATACAACACAGCCTGATTTGGCCCTGCCAACACAACAGGCATAGGTAGTTCAGAATTGTAGCCAACGATACAACTCTCATTTTTAGCATCTGGAAATTTAGGTGCTGGGCAGCTTAGTGGCGGCGGCGCCACACATTCAGTCCCCGCGGCATTGGGCACATTGGGTACATTACAAGTTAATAATACTTCCCCTGGTGCTGACGAATCACCACCACACCCCATCAGTGTGGCCATACTTAGCGCAAATACACTGATCGTCGACATTATTGATTTAGTCATCATGACTGACTTCTCCCTATCGCATGTTGCCCATTGGCAATCGGATAATTTTTATTTGTTTTTATAAGTAACCTGAACTCGAGATAATAAACGCCTTTCAAACAGCCCTTTGTCTTGCTAACTGCGTTGAATTAATTTGCCATAGGCTCGCTATTGACGCGTTAATTCGCCTTGTGAGTAAAACAAATGACAAGTTTGACAGTGAAATCTAGTTAAGGTTTTGATTATTATCGTTATAAATACACACTTCATCCCGAGTTCAGATTAAGCAATAAACCCGCTTGTTGGTTACATGGCATAAGTGAACCCCAAATAAAATTCGCGGCCAAAGTACTGTAAAGTGCCGGTTTTATTTTGGTTACCGAAATAACTTTTAGTCGGTTCATCGGTGAGGTTATTGACTTGAAACAGCAGGCCTAAGCCGTCATTCACTTGGTACGATGCTTGATAGTCGATCACGGTTTCTGCGTCAAAGTTCACCACTTGCTCATTAATGGCCACTTGCTCAGACACAAATTCGTCGCGAAAACGCGCACTGACACGAGTTTCAAACCCTTCATAGGAATAAAACAAGGTTGCACTGACCACGTTATTAGACAAGCCCGGTAGGTCTTGAGTTGTGGTGTCACCACCAAGACTAGTAATAGACTGCACTTCTGATTCGGTATACGAATAGCTGGCATTAAAGCCTAAGCCAGACCATGCATCAGGAAGTGAGGCAAACACTTGGGTGTAAGCCAGTTCTAAGCCGCGAATATAACCGCCTTTGGCATTATTAACGGCGGTGGTATAGGTACCGTTAGTGGTGGCAATTTGTTCACCACTGATCTCATCGACAATGTAATCTGGCACGTTAAAACCATTCGCTTGAAAATCGAAGTTTTCAATGGCAATCGTGTCGATAAATGAGTCTATATTTTTGTAGAATACCGCCGCAACAAAGGCGCCTTCATCAAAATAGTACTCGTAAGACAGGTCATATTGATCGGCATAAAATGGCATTAAAAATGGGTTATTAGTGCTCGAACCATTAATCTTGCCATCGTCAGATACCGACGCACTGATATCGCCCGCTAAGCGGTTAATTGGCGGGCGTGACATGACTTTGGCAGCCGCGACGCGGATTTGAGAGTCATCGGTGATTTTAAAATTTAAGTTAATCGATGGTAGGTAATCGGTGTAGCTGATACCTTGAACCGTCGACACATAATTTTGGTTGATAATGCCAATACTGTCAGTAATATTTTGCGCACCGAGGTTAATATCGCCATCAACGTTTTGTAGCATAGTTGCAGATTGATCGGTATCAACCATGCGCACACCAATATTACCGGTCACTGGCATGCCGCCAATTTCAGTATTGATATTGGCCATCATATAGGCAGATAGGACTTTTTCATACACTTCACCACTTTGCAAAACAGTCCAAGAGTAGTTAGTGGTATAGCCTTGAGGATCAACAACCCCGTCAGCATTACCCCAGGTTTGTACCGGTTGTGGAATACCATCAGGGAACCAAGCATTTAATGCTGCGTCCAAATCAATCGCTAAGTAAGAAGGAAAGTAGCTAAAATCACCTTGCCAATCGACAACTGTGGTCATGTCTTCGGTCAGTTTAAGCGGTGGCTCAGACTTTGAAAAAGCACCGTCGTTACCGTATTCAAATACCGAACGATTATTAGAGTAAGTACGATCTGAATAACGGGCACCAAATTCTACACTAGATATAATGTCGGTTTCTAAATCGTATTTAAAATCGACTCGGTAGGCTTTCATTTCATCCTCATTCACAAAAGGATAAATACCGTATTTGCTGACCATCACTCGGTCTACATCAGAAAAAGCCTCCGCTTGATTAAAACCAATATCGGGTAAATCTAGACCATTGAGCAAGTAACTAATTGACACATTTTCATCGAATATCGGTGTGTCGGCATTGGCATCGACGGCCACATTTGACCACAATAACCCATTACGGAAGTCACTTTTGGCTGACGACAACGACACATCAAGATTGACATTGAGCTTATCGGTAACTTGCCAATCCGCATTGACACCAAAACTGTTTACTTCATCAAAATCTTGGTTGTCATCGTTAACAATTTCAACTCGAGTGTAGCTTTTGGAGGTGCGATTAAACGTACCACCAATCACGCTGTTGCCATCATATACAGGGTTGGCGACACTGGCATTGCGACCACCCAATTTTGCTCGAAATCCTCGTGCAAATGATTCGCTGTCAAAACGAGACATAAATGCATCGGCTTTAACCACAAAGTTATCAACCGGTGCCCACTCAATTGCGCCCATGTAACCATTGCGAGTTTCAACGCCACCTAAATGCTGCATTTCAAACCCTTCGCTGATGTATTCAAAGTCTGGGTTATCAACCGGGCCGTTAGTGTCGTTTGCCAGACCATCTAGCTCTTTTGAGTCGTTGTACGCTAGGCCAATAAATTGGGTGGCAACACTGGGCTGTTCTAGGCGGGCATAACCGACTGCAATACCTAAGGTATCTTCTAAAAACTTACCTTGGTAAGAAAAGCTTAAACGGCTGCCATATTCTTCTGCGCCAAACACTTCACTGGCACGATCGTTATGCATCCCCCGGGCATTAATAACAAAGCTATAATCTTTATCGATACTCAGTGGGCTGACGGTTTGTAACTCAACCGTACCTGCAACACCGCCTTCTATAAGCGATGCTTTAGGCGATTTATAAACCGCTGCTGAGCTAATCAACTCAGAGGGATATTGATCAAACTCAATACTGCGCGAACCGCTGGTTGATACCTGCTCGCGGCCATTTAAGGTCGAAAATACAAACCCACCAGACATGCCGCGAATGTTAATTTCTGCCGCCTGCCCACCAGTACGTACTGCAGAAATCCCCGGTAAGCGTGTTAATGCATCTGCCATTGATACATCAGGCAATGCCCCCAAATCATCTGCCGACAACTGCTCTGACACTGTGTCACTAAACCGTTTTGAGTTAAGTGAATCAATGAGACTGCGGCTGTAACCTTTGACTGCAATACGTTCAATCGGCTCGTCACTTGCTGCAAGACTGACTACAGCACTGGTGGCGACAAGCTCACTTGCATTAGCGTCATCGGCCGTCGTCGCAGGCTTATTGACTTCAATACTTTGTTTAGCGGCACTTGGCTGTTCAAGCGGATTAACATCATCATTAGCCATTGCAATATGAGGCATGAACATCACGCTCACACCTGCTGCCACTAAGGCTAATGACAATAAACTGGGTTTGCTTTTGAGCATTGGTTTTTCCCTCACCATATCGACTTATTAGTGACCCAATACTCAGTTATCTCGCGCAGACAAATCTAAATATTGGACATTTATTATTCCGATATACTAGACATTAGCTTGAATAACACACAACACAATGCATACGTATTCATTACAAATTGATAACATAAGCTTGTTTTAAAACACATAATCAAATAGTCATGTTAACCATGTAAGTAACTGATTTTAAAGTTATCTGATTCACTTTGATGCATAGCGGTTTCGCAACATTGATTACCACGATTTAGTCACATTAGGTGGGTGTTTCAATTTGACTATTCAGATCAAATTAATGGACATTGGGGTACGCTTGGTGTTGAATCAATACAGATGTGTTACCGTTTGGTAAGTACCCGCTGTTCAGCGGTAATACACGCTATATTAAGTTGTTATAAATACCACTTTAATGGGGTTTGGGGAGTACAAAATGGGCTTTAAATTAACGGTAAATTGGCAGTCTTCACCTAGTGAAGAAGGTGAATTTAATCGCGATCATGAGGTTAAGTTTGGCACAGGGCAAAGCATTCAAGCGTCATCTGCGCCAGAATACAAAGGCAATGCGGATAAAGTGAATCCAGAAGAAAGTTTGCTCGCGGCTTTGTCTTCATGCCATATGTTGACCTTTTTAGCGATTGCCCATTTAAAGCGGCTGCCTGTGGCCAGTTATGTTGATAATGCCACTGCTGATTTAGGTAAAAATGAAGCGGGCAAAGTGGCCGTGGTTAAAATGACATTAGCGCCAAAAGTGACATTTGCACAAGGGGTTGACGTTGACGAAGAAACGTTAGCTAAAATACATGAAAAAGCCCATGCAAATTGCTTTATTGCTAACTCATTAGCATGCGAAGTTGAAATAAAACACTAAGTATTTGTTGTGATAAATCAATAATAATAACCCTCTCAACATTATGCTTGAGAGGGTTATTTTTTACTGTTTTACTTAAACCAATGTAAGGTTACTTGGTTTTAATGTCTGCCGCAGAACCTGTTTTAGGTATAGGTAATCCGCTCAATGGCTTTATAGGTTGCTGTACTAGTTCATCTTTTAAATAACTGATCGCAGCTTCAAGTTGTGCGTCTTTACCGCTAAAAGTGGCATAAGGTAAATTATCCACTTCAATGTCGGGTTCCACCCCATGACCTTCAACAATCCAACGACCATCGATGGCATATTGTGGGTATTCTGCTACCCGCGCCATGCCTTTGTCGGTCACCGAATTTCGACCCGATAACCACACTCCAGCGCCTGCAGTTTGTTTACCAATAATAGGCGCAATGTTTAGCGCTCTAATTCCCGCAGAAAAAGTCTCACCATCTGAATAGGTCATTTGATCAGCTAATACGACTAAGTGGCCTCTGAAAGTTTGCTGCATGTTTGCATTCGTGCTGCCATGGGTTGGCTGCCAAAATGCCCACGCACGACGTAACAGTTTTTCGATAATCCAGCTGTCGATATTACCACCACGATTGCGGCGAACATCAATGATTAACCCCTCTTTGTCGTAGTTGGTATAAAACTCGCGAGCAAAGCTTTCAACATCACCGCTGCCCATGGCATACAAGTGCAAATAACCAATGTTACCTTTAGAGGCTTTGGCTACTTTGTCACCGTTATGCTCAACCCAATCAAGGTAACGTAGCTTGGCATCGGTACCAATATCATGGGGCGTTACTATGGTATTGATGGCCGTTTTTCCACGTACTAAACCCAGTAACACTTGCTTATTACCTTGATTACGCAGTAATTGCGTTACATCAGCAATGTTAGTGACTTTCTTGCCATTGAGGCTGGCAATCACATCACCTTCTTGAGCGTCCACTTCAATTCGTGCTAGGGGTGATGCCGACAATGGCAACTCAGGGTCGGTTTGATAAATATGGCTTATCACGACACCTTTGTCGGTTTGTGTCAGCCTAGCCCCTAATGCAGCAGCTTTGGCGGCATCGGCGTCTTGAGCAATATCACCACCACGCACCTGTGAATGTAATGAGTTAAGTTCACCCATCATTTGCATGAAAATGTCATTCAGCTCATTACGATCGGTCAGCCTATCAACCAAAGGCTGATACTTGGCTTTGGCTGCTTGCCAATCTACACCACGCATTTTCGGGTCAAAAAACGAATCACGATGCATTAACCATGCATCTTCAAAAATTTGCTGCCATTCTTGTGGTGGCGAAATGCTTAACTGCCATTGGTCAGTATTGACTTTGGCGCGTGATACATCGCTGGGCAGTTTGTCTCCGGCATCAACAATCAAAAGGTTTTTAGGGTCAGACTGTTTGCGCAGCATAATTTTACTGCCATCTTTTGATAACGAATATTGGCCGACATCTTCGCTAAAGGTATCAACCTTAATATTGAGCGGATCAAACTTAATCAGTTTTAACTCGCTTTTATCTTGGCTGCCATCCAATAAATACAGCTTATCTTTAGTTGCGATTAAACTATTGTAGTTACCAGCATCTACTGGCACTTGCCATAAGCGTTGGTTTAATCCGTCCCACTCTACTTTGACTTTTGCTGGGGTATTCTGGTCTTTACTGTCGGCTTTTTTAGCGTCTTTGATAACAGTAAGCTCGGTTGGTTTGGCAAACGGAAACGACGCTTTAGCATCTAATGCTAAGGCAAACACTTGCGTGCGTTTATCAAATATCGGCCCCATGTTACGGTCACCCCAAGGCGAGTCTGGGGTGGCTTTAAATTCGCGATTAGACAAGAAATACAACCATTTACCGTCGTGACTAAAACTGGGTGAAAACGACTCGTATTTGTCTGAGGTCAAGGTTTGTGCTTTTGATTCGTTAATGGAATACAACACAATTTGCGGACGCTGTTTACCAATTTCTGCCTTGGTTAGGGCAATAAACTGACTGTCGCCAGACCAGGTAATATCTTGATAAGGGCCTAACCCCTCGCCGTTTTGGATAATTTTTTGGTTATTGTTGCGGCTTAAATCGTATAACCACACATTGCCCATGTAATCATCATGCACTAAATAACGGCCATTTGGCGATAACGACAAGCTGGTGCGTAAGGTGCTGCCATCTTTGGTGAGCTGCTTCGCGCCAGCTGAACCGTCGGCTGGATATTGCCAAATTTCTTGCTCACCAGATGCATCGCTAATGGCATAAACCCATTTGCCATCATCGCTTAATAGTGCATCGCGTACTCGGCTATCGGCGGGAGAGTCTATTTGCACTAAACGGCGACCATCGTTACTAGCAATCGCCACATGGCTTCGGGCGGTAATGACCACGTTATCGCCTTGATGCGAAAACACTGTCGAGGTGGCATAATCCATTGGGTCGTTAACCCACTGCTCGCGGCGATGAGTAAAGTCACTGGTAAGCTCGATGTCTAATGTTGACTCAGTAAAATTCGCTAAGTTGAGTAACTTAATGTCGGCGCCCTGCTGAAATACAATACGACCATTATTAAGTTGGGCATCACGCACTTGCCAGTCGGTATATTTGGTGTGCTGTATAAAATCTTTGCCATCGACTGTCATTGACCAAATATTGTCATTACCGGACTGATCACTAACAAAATAAACTCGACCATTAGATAACATCGGCTGTTTAACTGAGCCGTCATGGGTTGCAGTTAACTGCTGGGCTTCTTGTTTACTGCCTAGCTTGTAACGCCAAATCTCACCTTTAGCGCCGCCGCGATATACTTTGACATTATCGCCACTGACTTGCAGACCAAATTGGGTAAAGTACACATACTCGCCTTTATCATCTATGGTGCCTTCAACGGCGTCAGCTAACGGTAAATCAGTGATGGTTAAGGTTTGTGGGTCAACGGTTTTAAGCACCCAAAAGTTAGCTGGGCCAAAGGCGTTGTCGGTGGAATACAATACTTCGCCAGATGCGGTCCAGCCTTGTAATCGCACTCGGCTGTTTTCAAAGCTGACGCGTTTAGCTACGCCGCCTTCAATAGGCATCACATACACTTCGGTTGCGCCTTCATAATTGGCCGTATACGCCACCCATTTACCATCTTTAGAAATTGTTGCGTCCAACTCTTCTGCCGTCAAACTGGTTAAGCGACTGGCTTTAGTTTGGTTCTGGTTTTGATTGAGTTCAGTAGTCCAAAGATCGCCTTCGGCAGTAAACACTAAGGTTTGATCGTGTAATGCAGGAGCGCGGTAATAACCTTGATTAGAGGCATTGGCGAATATCATTGATGAACATGCTAAAGTACCTAAAGCCAGCATACAATGCGCAACAGAGCGGCGAAGTTTCATGGTGAGGAGCTTCCTTTATTAAGTCTAATAGACTGTTTTTATTTATCGCTTCACGTTAGCAGAGTTATGGCTGTTTTTGCAGCACAAAAATGTAACCAAAAACGGCTAAGCGGTATTTGCTTAGCCGTTGGGTTATTGAGAGTATTTTCACGAGTGTTATGCGTGAATTATCGAGAGGTTAGCTGCAGTTTAATTTTATGGTATTGCTCATAAAGTGGATGCGACGGATCTGATAGCTCAGGGAAGCGTTGATCGATAGTGAGCATATAACGTTCCGCCTGAATCAGCTTATTGTCTGCCATTAATACGCTTAATCGGGCCAATGCGACATCAGGCGTATCTAAATGAATATCACCTTTTAGTGAACTTTCATCTTGCTGCTTCATCAATTGCACCTCGTTGTTATTAGCAAGCGATTGTAATCCAAGCGCATTTTTTGGCGATTGGGCTTCATTGCCTTTGGGGACAACAGCTTGTTTTGTATCCGATTGTGCTGGCGCAGCACTGGCGGACTCGATATTGGCGGCGCCACGACTGAGAGGTTGATTTTCACCACGCTCGGCACTGCTCGATAAACCTTCTACCACTATCGACTTTTCGGTTGCAGCATCAGCTGAAAACCTCTTAGTCTGTTGTAATAAAGCAGGCTGCACCGATGAACTCGGCTCAAGGTCGATACCCACTTGCTGCTGTATGCTTGGATTTAACATAAACAATCCAGCCACCAGCAACACTGATGCAGCACTTGAAAATGCCCAGGCATTACGTTGCCACAGTGACTTTGTCGACTTTTTGCCTTGAGCAGATACATGAGCTCCCGCTCGCGCCTTGGCTAAAATAGCCTCATCCAGTTCAGCCGATGGCTGCTCTAAAGGTTGCTGATGGTAAGCATCTTTGATTTCTGTTTGTAATGCAGTGAACTCTGCATCATGATCTTGTTGCTGACTCATAATGATGTCTCCTGCCATTGGTTAGCGATACATTGCTTAATACTTTGATAAGCATATCGAATACGACTTTTTGTGGCTTCTAAAGTCACATTAGCAATATCGCTTATCGCGGCAGCGGTCATACCCATTTCGATATTGAGTAAAAAAGCCTCTTTTTGTACAGGCGGCAGTTTTGCAATGCATTGCTTCATCATATCGACTTGTTGCTGTTGCTGTAATTGCGACTCTGGTGAGGCTTGGCTATCAGCTTCTAGGCTATCCATAGTCTCGTCTTCACCAAGTGGAGCCACCTTGTCCAGTGGCTTAACCGCACGCACATGATCTATCAATAAGTTGTGGGCAATTTTATATAACCATGTGGTGAATTTAGCCGTTACCTGATATTGCGCTGCAGCAGTAATCACTTTACCCCAAGTATCTTGATATAAATCTTCTGCTAACTGCTGTTGATGTAATTGGCGGACAAAATAACGATACAAAGGTCCTTTATGCTTACGGTACAGGGTTTCAAAGGCATTCATATCGCCGGCCTGATAATCTAACATCAGCTGCTCGTCACTGCCGGCTTGTATGGCAAAAGTCTGTTGCGTAGGCTGTTTCAATGTTGACACTATTTAATCCTTTTAATTATGCACTTATTGATTAAGCCGATTGACACCCGGCGCTAACGCTTGGGAAAGTACACTCGCGGTTTTAAGCATTTGCACAAACTCATGGCGATAACCAAAATGGTCTTGGCCCATAGCTGACTCTGCAAGGGTAATTAACTTAGTATAATCAGTATCGTGGACATAATCATTATGATTAAGTAATTGGCCAAATCCGGCGACGGCGGCAGCAAAGCGAAAATCATCACTGGCTTGGTGTAAATGTGTTAACTGCTGTTCACGGCTGATCGAATAAGTTATTAATTGGCTAGCTTGTTCGCCAATAGCTTTATAGCGCAACTTTAAAAATGCCACTTCATTCACAGTACTTAACTGCCCGCTTCGACTTTCATTAGTGTTTTTAGCCCCACTAACCGACTCAGACTGGCTCTGAGCATAACGCAGTGGATCAACTAAGCGCTGATGGCTGTCGTTATAACGTAGTTCATATAAAGCAGTCACAGTATGCCCCGCACCAATTTCGCCAGCATCGACGGCATCATTGTTAAAGTCGCTGCGATTTAACATACGATTCTCATAACCAATTAAGCGATATTCTGACACGACAGCTGGATTAAACTCGATTTGTATTTTGACATCATGAGCAATGGTTAGCAGGGTGGCATGAAGTTGGTCAACAAGGACTTTTCTGGCCTCATTGAGGGTGTCAATATAGGCATACTGACCATTGGCTTTGTTTGATAATTGCTCTAACAAATGGTCGTTATAACTGGCAGTGCCGGAGCCTAGACCAAAACCTAGGGTTGATAAGCCAATCCCCTTTTTGCTTTGACTGGCAACGTAATCAACTAATTGTTGATGATCTGTCATACCAAGGTTGAAGTCACCATCTGTGGCCAAAATAACGCGGTTACTGCCGTTTTCGATAAAGTGCTTTTGTGCTATTTGATACGCCAGCTGAATCCCTTGGCTACCGTTAGTGCCGCCTTGCGCACTTAACTGACTGAGTGCGATGTTAATCGCGCTAAAGTCATTACCAGCGACACCGTCTAACACCACACCACTGGCTCCCGCATACACCACAATCGACACTTTATCTTGCGCCGATAACTGCTGACTGAGCATCAGCAGTGCTTGTTTCAATAAGGGCAATTTATCGTTAGATGACATTGAACCAGACACGTCCAGAAGTAACACTAAATTGCTGGCTCCGAGCTTGTCGGGCGCAATGTCATAACCTTTAATACCAATCCGCAGTAACTGAGTATCTTGATTATAAGGTGAAGGAGCAAGCTCTGTTGTCACACTAAATGGCGTATTCTCTCTTGTTGGTGCGGGATAATCATAACTAAAATAATTAACCAGCTCTTCTACTCTGACGCTATTTTTAAGCGGCAACTGACCTTGATTAATCAATTTTCTCGTGGTGCTGTAACTGCCTGTATCAACATCAATTGAAAAGGTTGATACAGGTGTTTCACCCGCAACCATATTGCCGTTTTGCACTACCGATGCAAACTTATCATTATTGCTTGGCAGCAATGTCATGCTACGACTCTTGGCCTCCAAGGAAGTGACATTGCGATAACCAGCTGGATGATCAATGGATTTTGTGCGTGTTAATTGCCGTTCTTCAGTGACAAGACTGGCTGCTTGTTGGTATGAAACTGGTGATGCATCATTCAAAGCCTGTATCTGCCCCTGTTTGCTTGACGCTTGCAGAAGTGATGATTCAACTTCAATCGTCGCATCTTGCGCCTCAGATTGAGAGCCTTCTTTGGGTTCTGGTGCGCAGCCACTAACAATCATGGCACTTATCGTTATGGTTAACACACTGTGCTGTAACCGCTTGCAGTGATAACTTAGGTTATGACTTATTTTAGTGTTCATGCTGTTTCCCTCATCATTTTGCTTTTATTAAGCGCTTTTCATCAACTCATGTGTGATCACTCGATTGGCTATAAGCCTACTGGCGATAACCAAACAAGATGGCGTTTGCGACTAATAACGACGAGATAAGTAAAAAGGGTTATTTAAATGATCATTTCGTCGCGATTGAAACCAGCACCAATAAAAATCTGAGCGAGTGATAACTTGGATGTTCCAGCTTAGTTTTCGTATTTAGAAACTGAGTGTTAGCCTCATAAAACACTGAATTGCAGCCAACAGAGCACGGCTTATGCTATTATCTAGCACCTTTTTTATCGCCTTAATATTGACGTTAATCGCCGCGGTATCCTGATGAGCGAATTAACTAAATATACTAATAGAATAAGTACGTTAAGGAGTTAACATGCAAGCCCTAGTTGCTGTTGTAATGGGTTCGAAAAGTGATTGGCCTACGATGGAAGCCGCCGCTGAAATTATGGATAAGTTACAAGTGCCTTACCATGTTGAAGTCGTTTCAGCTCACAGAACACCTGACAAGCTAATGGAATTTGCAAGTTCCGCTGCCGATAAAGGCTATAAAGTCATTATTGGTGGCGCAGGTGGCGCAGCCCATTTACCTGGCATGATCGCCTCTAAAACTCGTTTACCTGTGCTGGGTGTCCCAGTACAAAGCAAAGCACTATCTGGCATGGACAGTCTATTGTCTATTGTACAGATGCCTAAAGGGATTGCCGTTGGCACCTTGGCTATCGGTACTGCTGGTGCATTTAACGCCGGTTTATTAGCCAGTCAAATTTTGGCGATTAGCGATGCCGCTTTAGGTGAACGTTTAGAAGCATTTCGTGATGAGCAAACCCGCTCGGTCCTTGATAATCCCGATCCGAGAGAAGACTAATGACTTTGCCAAAAAATCTTTGGGTATTGGGTGACGGTCAATTAGGCGCCATGCTCAGTCATGCTGGCCAGCCGTTAGGCATTAATGTGCGTCCAGTTGATATTATGACGCCATCAGATGCGCAATTACCGCTAGAAGCTGATGACATCATTACCGCTGAACGCGAGCAATGGCCAGAGTCACAGCTGAGTTTACAACTCAGCCAACACCCACATTTTATTAATGGTCCAGTATTTGGTCGTTTAGCGGATCGCTTTACTCAAAAAAGTTTGCTCGATGAATTAGCTGTCGCCACATCACCTTGGCAATTGGTCGATGACAATACCAGCACCGAAGCCCTGCATAAGGCTTATGGTGAGCGGGTATTATTAAAACGTCGCACCGGCGGTTATGACGGTAAAGGCCAACATTGGTTAAAACAGGCAGAATCGACAACCATCCCTGCCGATTGGCGCAACGAAGCAATTGCCGAACAAGCGATTAACTTCGATGAAGAAGTGTCGATCGTTGGTGTTCGCACTCAAGATGGCCGCTGTTTGTTCTACCCACTAACACTTAACTTGCACCAAGACGGTATTTTAATGGCCTCTATCGCGCCATTAAGCCGCCTAGCTCCTTTGCAAGCTGAAGCGGAAGACATGCTAAGCAAGGTCATGCATGGTCTTGAATACGTCGGTGTAATGGCAATGGAATGTTTCCGTGTTGGTGAACACTTAATGGTGAATGAGTTAGCACCGCGGGTGCATAATTCTGGCCATTGGACCCAAGCGGGTTGCCATATCAATCAGTTTGAATTGCATTTACGGGCTTTATGTAACTTACCTTTGCATCAGCCACAAGTGAATTTTCAATGCGTGATGGTAAACCTTATCGGCGTTGATAAAGACGATCGCTGGTTAAGCCTGCCTAATGCGGAGCTGTTTTGGTATAACAAAGAAGTTCGCGTGGGGCGCAAAGTGGGTCATTTGAATCTGTCTGTGCATAATAACCCTATGCTGACTGACAGTATCAATCAGCTTAAAACGTGGATGCCACAACAGTATCAAGCACCATTAGATTGGATTTTAGCTGAGTTTGCCAAGTAAATTTTGCCCGGTCAATTTGCCAAGCGCTTGGCAATAAACACGTTAATAAAAAAGGAGCCTAGGCTCCTTTTTTATGTCAGTTTTTTAGCGGCAAACACAACTACACGCACACTCGGGTTAACTCTTGATCAAGCTTGTTAGCGGTGACTTTTTGCTGTTGCGCCCGCTCGGCTATCACAGTTAAATGGTCATGAACATCTTGGCTTAAACTCGACATTTTTGCCGCACGTTGATTAATTGAATTAGTCGATGCTTGCTGGCCCAAAATACTATCAGCAATGTTGCTGGCGACACTGTCAAGCTGGGTAAATACCACTTCAATATTATCAAATGCTTGAGTGACTCGCTGACATTGTTGCAGGCCGACTTGGCTTATCTGCTGGCTTTTACTGATGCCATTAACCGCATTATTAGCTTTAATTTGCAGTGCTTCCACTATGGTTTGTATTTCGACGGTGGACTCTTGAGTGCGCGAGGCTAATGCACGCACTTCATCAGCAACCACAGCAAAACCTCGGCCTTGCTCACCCGCACGAGCGGCTTCGATAGCGGCATTAAGCGCCAATAAGTTAGTTTGCTCTGCAATACTTTTAATCACCTCGAGTACGCTACCAATTTTCTGACTGTCTTTATTGAGTAGATCTAAGTCGTTCACCATAACATCAATGCCATTGGTGAAATCAGTCATACTTTGGTGATTGGCGATAGCGTCTTGATTGCCAGACTGTAATAACTGGGTCAGGTTAACTGAGGTCGATTTAAGGTCATCAGCACTTAAGGATAAGTCATCTGCGGTTTGAGTAATGGCGTTTAAAGATAAGGTGATATGTTCGTTCTCACCATGACTATTGCTAATCGACTGCTCGGCTAAACTCATTCGCTCAGTGAGTACCTGTGAGCCATGGTGAAAAGTTTGTACATCTTGTCTAATCTCAGCTAAAACGACTTTTAAGCCTTCAATAAAGGCACTGAACTGGTTAGTTATGTGACCGAGTTGATCATCAATCGGATCGACTAGGCGCTTCTGTGGTGCGGTTTCAGTACTCACGACCAAGGCTAAATAATCTTGAAGTGCCGCTAAACGCTGGTTAATCGCTTGATTAAATAACAACCAGCCAAGCCCTGACTGGATCACTAAAGTGCACCCTAGCAAGATTAACACCGTAGATTGATCAACTGGCGCTGACATAAAAAAAATCGCCAACATTGCTAGCACCAGGCATAACGCCGGAAGTAGCACCACTTTTAACTGCAATTTATTATTATTTTGAGTTTGCATATTGGGATCCGCAATATCGTTGACAACATTTTACACAATGCAGGATATTGACGATTTAACAAAATGTAAACACAACTATTACAATCGAGTGTATTTAAGGAGTAAGTGGATGTTTTACGCACAATAAATAGCCTCACAAGGAGGCTGTATGGTTAATCAAAAAATAATCGCCACAACCATGACGAATCTAAATTCTCTTTGCATTGATGATATTGCGCAGCATAACGTTTTGAACGTTGATCGACTTTATTCGCTACCGGGACTAACCATTTTTTGGCTTTATAGCTGCCACGTTTATAACCGCCCCAGCCTTCATGGTAATTTAAGTATTGGTTTTTAGCATCCCACTTGGATACACCATTAATTTTATTTGTTTTGTAGATAAACCAACCCATAAAATCCATCGCATCGTCAAAGTCGCTGCGGCTAGACCAACTGTTACCTGTTTCACGAACATAATCGTTCCAAGTCATGGTTTTGGCTTGCGCATATCCATAAGCGTCACTCGCACGTCCTGTGGGGATAAAACCTAAAAAGTATTCCATTGGTGGTGCAGCATTATGCTTGAAGGAACTTTCTTGATACATCATCGCTAAAGGAACATGTACAGGCACGCCCCATTTTTCACGTGTATTAACCGCTGCGTCATACCACGAACGATGTTCTTTAAAAATAGAACATAAATTATCAGGCTCTTTTGGAGGCGAAGTGGCACAGCCCGCTAATGACAGAGATAAAACAACGCTAACGATACCTAAAAAACACTTCATAACACCTCTACCAGCACCTAAGATATTGATTCTGGATTTAGTTTTACATCAATTAAAAATCAATGCAATTATGCTTAGCGTTTCATTTCACATTGATGAAATTCGGTTTGCCAAACTATTGGCTGCCAATAGCCTTGATTTTGACCAATATAGATTTTATCGGTATTGAATTTAGCCGCTATATGGTATTGCTGCTCGGCAACGACATTAACCGAAAGCATTTTTACCTTACGAGCTGATAATGACACTTTCAAATCTGGTGAGTTAATCAGTTCTGCCACAGTAAATGTATGTTCGCCTGGCGATAATAGATAATTCGGTCTTGAAATAACTGGCACGCCGTCTAAATGAGTGACCACGACACGATATAAATTAGCACTGTTGTCGGGCTCTACATAGCTCGACACAGTACCACATTCAACCATATCATCTGGCGATGAGGCACAGCCCTGAATAGCCAATGCCGCGCCCGCAACCAGCAGTGCTCGCCAAGATGAATAAAATTGCATCGCTTATTTCGCCTCGAAAGTGCCAGCAGGAACAACATCATTAAAATAATTTTGTAAGAAAACCGCAAAATTATCTTGTGGTTGAGCCTCTAAACTTTGTAATTCAAGTAAAGATTTTTTCGCCTCATCCTCATAAGATTTTGTAATCTCATCACTTAATGGGTAATGGCTTAAAAACTCGTGGTAATCATTAGCCAATTGTTTAACCCACACGCCGTGATCGGTACCTTTAAGGACGACCTCATTCATCACTCGACCTGATAACGTTTTGTTTGGGTTATCAATGGCTTCCGACCAAGTATTCAATGCAGTTTTGTAGGCATAGCTATCATCGCCGTCGAGCAGCTTAGCGATAGTGTCTAATTGTGCAAAGAGTTCATGCATCCATTGCGTTAATCCAATATTTTTGCCATTACGCTGTAGTTCAAGTCCTGGCTTACGGCCTTCTAATACGACGGCTTTTAAGTTAGCGGCAATTTCAGCCTCACCGACCTCATCAGTATTTTCAGAAGGAGATAATAGGCAATACAACAGGAACAGATCAAGAAAACGCACTTGAGTGGCGTCAATACCAACAGGGCTAAATGGATTCACATCCAAAGCGCGCACTTCAATATACTCAACCCCTGCACGCGATAAAGCTTGTGAAGGTTTTTCACCTTTTTTGGTCACACGCTTAGCGCGTATGGGGGCGTAAAACTCATTTTCAATTTGTAATATATTGCTGTTGAGTTGGCGATACTCTCCATCGACATTAATGCCGATTTTAGCAAAACTTTTCGAGGGCATCTTAATCGCAGCGCCCACACCCTCAAGGTATTCAGGCAATGAGTTGTAACTAATATTCAGCGTGTCTTGTTCTTTATTGGTATAACCTAAATCGCTCATGCGCAGTGACGTTGCATAAGGCAGATACAAGGTGCCTTTACCGGTTTTTTGAAACTCAAAATCGACATCTTGATCTTTAATAAACGAACTGCATAATGCCGGCGTCGAGCCAAACAAATACGGTAATACCCACACTAAACGACGATAATTTCGAATAAGGCCGAAGTAGGATTCTGAGATAAAATCTTCAAGGCTAATATTTTTACTGCAACAAGCGCTGCCATTGCCATTAGCAATTTTGTCGTCATACAGGCGTTGCCATAAATCTTGCGACACAGAAAAATTAAAATGCACCCCGGAAATAATTTGCATTAACGCACCATAGCGATGGGTTAATCCTTTGCGGTATAGCGTTTTCATTTTACCGTTATTGGAACTACCATAACGTGCAACCGGAATATCACTGACGTCACCGACGTAACATGGCATGCTGACAGGCCACAATTTTTGACCGTTTAAATTGCGCACACTATATGCATGGGTTTGGGTTAACCCATCTAATAACTCATCAACACTGTGGCTTACCGGCGTAATAAATTCTAATAAAGCTTCACTATAATCGGTAGTGATACGCGAATGAGTAAGAGCAGAACCAAGCGCTTTTGGGTGTTCGTCTTGTGCTAGATGGCCATTTTCATCAATACGCAATGCTTCACGTTCAATACCACGTGACATGCCCAATAAAGCCTCACGGCCTTGAGTGTCGCTTAAGTGTTCGACTTTTTCATTGAAAGACTTCAATTTACTACTCTCTTTTATGGATTCGCATTGCGAGTAAACAGCTGGACCTGATAATAAACGAGATTATTACTGAAAACGCGAAAAAAGTGTAACTCAGTATAATTAGCGTGTTTATGAGGGTGAAATTAAAAACGGCAACACTCTATGTCACCGTTAATGGATCCTTAAACATTCTCTGCTATTCACTCATTAACCGACACAGAATGATATTACGATTAAAGCATACGATATAGCACAACCTATTTTAAAATAGCTTGGGCTATATCTATATAGGGTTAACATTAACTTATTTCAAGGCGACTGTTAACCCTATTAGGAACAAGTGTTCAACTAGTCAGCAAGCGTGACCATTTCAACCTGATATCCTAGCGCTTTTAGTTGCGGTTCAACTGTGGTTTTATCTCCCACCACCAACATAACCATATCGTTGATATTAAGTAACTTACTGGCCAATTTATTTAGTTCATCCGTCGAAATACTGTTGACGATTTGGTCTTGCTCAGCCGTAAAATTTTGAGCTAACTGATAGCGTTGGATCATTCTTAAAAAGCCCGTTTTTTGATACGGTGTTTCGTATTCTAATGCTTGGCTTTGGGCAATTGAACTGCGCATAAAGGCACTTTCTTCGTCTGTCATACCTGACGCTTGGTAAGCGTTAATTTCTTTGACAAACTCAGCCAAAGATAAGCCTGTGACATCACTTCTCACACTGGCATAAGCCATAAATTTACCGGTATCTTCACCACCACTAAATTGAGTGCGAGCACCATAGGTGTAACCTTTATCTTCACGTAAGTTTAGATTAACTCGACTATTAAACGCATCACCTAATGGATAGTTCATCAAATAGGCTTTAAAGAAATCACCGGTAGCATCATAGGGTAACGACACCTGACCAATATTAATAACCGATTGAGCCGCACCCGGTTTATCAATCAGATAAACGATATTTTTAGGGTGGGCTGGCAATGCAGGTAATGCAGCAAAGTGCGTTGCCTCACCTTGCCACTGAGCAAACATCGACAACTTCGGCATGATCTGCTGCTGGCTTAAGTCTGATACCACCACCATCTGAGCATTACCGGCACGGTACTGCTGATGATAAAACTGCTTCACATCATCAAGAGTTAACGCTGATATGGTGTTAATCGTACCATCACTGCTGATGCCCAACGGACTATTTTCACCATACAACAAAGCAGAAAAACCAGTGCTAGCGAGATAGTTAGCATCGGACAGCTGATGTTGTAAGCCTTGCAATTGTTGCTGCTTAACCCGTTCAAAATCAGCGGCAACAAAACCAGGACTAAACAAACGCTCTTTAACCAGTGCCAGCGTAGCATCAAGATTTTCGGTCAAACTCGATACCTTGATATAACTTTGTGAATCACTGGAACCAAAGCTAATGGATGACCCAAGCATATCAAGCGCGCCAGCTAAATCTTCACTGCTTCGCAGCTCGCTTGACTCATTAAGCATAGATGCAGTTAATTCTGCTAAACCGGCTTTGTTAGCTGGGTCTAATCGATGACCACCATCAAGATAAATAAGCAGTTCAACGGTTGGAGTTTCATCACTTTCAGTGCCCATCACTTCGATGCCATTGGCAAGCTTGCTGTCCCATAATTGCGGAACGGTTAACAAAGGTGCTGCAGCAGATGAAGGTATTTTATTGCGATTAAATGAAGACTTTGCAAAAGTGATGTCGGTTAATCCTGTGACCGCTTCTTGTGCAATAGGCATAGTGCTTGGTATAAAATTGTCTGGATGAGCAATCAATTGCGTTTGCCCTTCAGGGACAATACTCATCACCACCATGGGTTTGTTTTTAATGTAAGTATTGAAAACGCGCATCACATCGGCTTTGGTGACTTTAGCATAACGAGCTAAATCAGATGCCACCATGTCAGGCTGACCAAAGAAGGTTTGGTTCGCAGCAAGGGTGGACACTTTACCGGCCACACTCTGCATACCAAAAATAGTATTGGCTTCGAACTGCACTTTCACTTTTTGTAAGTCATCATCGGTTACGCCACGTTGTTCAAACTCATTAATAGTCTGATTAATTCGAGTTTCAAGATCGGCAAGACTGCCACCTTTAGCGGGATTGGCCACTGCATAAAGTGATAATTGACAGGCCAGCTCTTGGCATGGATGACTGACCGCAGCTTGCACTGCATAGCCATCTTTAACTAAATTCTTATAAATCAGTGATGTTTTACCGCCGCCAAGAATATTAGCCAGTAAATCGAGGGCTGCCTCGTCTTTGTGCTGCGCATAAACGGTTGGAAACCCGACGTAAATAAGCGGTAGGTGTACTTTATCTTCCATCGAGATATAGCGAGTTTTATCCAATGTGACCATGGTTTTCGCTTCAGGCTTGACGACTGGTCCCGCTGGAATTTCCCCAAAATATTTATTCACCCACGCCAATGTTTGCATTTCATCAATGTCACCACCAATGGTTAAGGTGGCATTGTTAGGTCCATACCAACGTTGGAAAAAATGTTTAACGTCATCGACTGTGGCGCGATTTAAGTCGTCTGGCCAACCAATAACAGGCCATGAATAAGGATGGTTAGCGGGATAGAATGCTTGGTTAAAACGTTCATTCAAACGACCATAAGGGCGGTTATCGATACGCTGAGCGCGCTCATTTTTAACGGTTTCACGTTGCACCTCAAATTTTTCGCTGGTGAGCGCTGGCAGTAAAAAACCCATACGATCCGACTCTAACCACAGCATTTTTTCTAACTGGTTACTCGGAACCGTTTCAAAGTAATTGGTTCTATCAGTATTAGTACTGCCGTTTAATGTTCCGCCCGCTTCGGTCACCACTTTAAAATGTTGTTCATCCTCAACATGCTGTGAACCTTGAAACATCATGTGCTCAAATAAATGGGCAAAACCACTGCGCCCTGCTAGTTCTCGCGCCGATCCCACATGATAAGTCACATCGACATGAGCCAAAGGATCTGACTTATCTTGATGTAAAATAACCGTTAGACCATTGGCTAACTGATATTTTTTATAGGGAATACTCACTTGGTTTTCTTGCGGGGTCGCGATTTCGATTAAGGTGACACCTTGGGGTAAACTCGATGCTTGCTGAGCGTTATATGCACAACCACTCAACGCTGCGCTGATGGCAGCAGCCAGTATCCATTTATTTACATTTAGTTTCAAAACTGATTCCTTCCTTTTATAACAAATATAACCATGACGGTTATACAGATAATGGCTATCAAAAATCGACCGAATACATCACCAGTAACACTATGAGGCTATAACGGATAAGCTTACCGACAAACATAAAAAATGATGCCGGCACAATAGGAATTTTAAGCCATCCAGCCAGTAAACATAATAAATCACCAATTATTGGTAACCAAGATAACAGTAACGCCCACGTACCATATTTTTCTATCCACGCAAGCGCATAACGATATTGTCGGCTTTGAATATCTTGAGGATTTTTGGCTAATCGCCCTGCTCGACCAAGACCATAACTGGTTATCGCCCCGAGTGTATTTCCGATACTAGCCAGTATCAATAATTCAAGCCATGAAGAGGGGGTTTGATTAAGTAAAGCTACCAGTAAGACTTCAGAGCCACCAGGCAGTAAGGTGGCGGCTAAAAACGCACCGCTGAACATTAACCATAAATTTGTCATCAATAGACCTTAATACGCATTAATAGTTTCATTATGTTCACTATTCAATTTATTTTTATTGAGCCTTTAATATGAATGTAAGCCCAACATATCTCGCTCAAGATCCGGTGCATCAATCTTAAAATGATGTATCTCAGGCCAAGATATTGGCCTAAACACCCTAGTGGTAAAACGATGAATTACGCAAAAAACGCAAGCTTTTCTGACTAAACTGACAAAATTAAAGTCGTTATCATGCAAATACGTTAATAGGGAGTGAAATACTTAAAGTTATAATAACAAATTTATTTATTCTTATAAGTTATAATAAAATAACGTTGTTTGTCATTGGATCACTTCATACAATACGATTAATATTTATTAACCTTAACGAATTTAATTGATCGTTATTAAGCGTTAACACCGGCTATTTTTTTAAAGACTAGCCAGTAATATCGCACGATGTCGCCAATAGAGGGGTTAACTTTTTAGTAATTCATAACTCATTAATAAACATAATGAGTCTCGCACAACGACCTTGTCTACTCAAATTGAGTAGCGCCATAATGACATAATTTGGAACTTTCATGATATTGCAAACCCTCAAACGCATCCCTTTTTGGCAGAAAGTCATTGCTGGCTTTGTTTTAGGCACACTCACAGGTGTCGGATTAGGCGAATCGGCGATAATGTTAAAACCGCTGGGTGATTTGTTTATTAGTGCCATTAAAATGCTGGTCGCGCCTTTAGTATTTTGTGCCATTGTGGTCAGCATTACCTCTCTAGGCTCGCAGGGTAATTTAAAGCGTTTAAGCTTTAAAACGTTAGCCATGTTTATGTTTACCGGCACAATTGCTTCATTTATTGGCTTAACGGTCGGCAGTCTGATCGATATGGGTGGTAATCTTGCTTTAGCCACAACAGAGGTGCGCGAGCGTGATATTCCAGGCTTCGCCCAAGTGTTGCTCAACATGATCCCAGTCAATCCGTTTGCATCATTAGCTGATGGCAATGTGTTGCAAATCATCGTATTTGCCGCGCTAGTTGGTATTGCCATTAATGCAGTCGGCGAAAAAGCCGCACCGTTAAAGAACGTTATTGAAGCTGGTGCTGAAGTGATGTTTCAATTAACCCGTATGGTGCTAAAACTGACACCAATTGGCGTATTTGGCCTAATGGCGTGGGTTGTAGGTGAGTATGGGTTGAGCACATTATTACCATTAGGTAAGTTTATTATGGCGATTTATATTGCCGCACTCATCCATATCATTTTTGTTTACGGCGGGTTAGTAAAGTTTGCTGCAGGGTTAAGTCCTGTGCAGTTTTTCCGTAAAGCCATGCCAGCGCAAATCGTAGCCTTCAGTACTGCATCAAGTTTCGGAACCTTACCTGCCAGTACCCGTTGTTCAGAGGCGATGGGCGTATCAAAACGATACAGTGCGTTTGTATTACCCTTGGGCGCAACAATGAACATGGACGGTTGTGGTGGTATTTACCCTGCGATTGCCGCCATTTTTATTGCACAAATTTACGGTATTCCGCTCGACATGACCGACTATATGTTGATTGCAGTCACGGCAACGGTTGCTTCTGTCGGTACCGCAGGTGTGCCAGGTAGCGCGATGGTGATGTTAACTGTGACATTAGGCGTGATAGGCTTACCACTTGAAGGTATCGCCTTTATTGCGGCTATTGACCGTATTATTGACATGATCCGCACGGCAACGAATGTCACTGGCGACATGATGACCGCGGTTGTTATTGGTAAGAGCGAAGGTCAGCTTGATGTTGAACAGTTTTACTCGGATGACAAGCCAATTGAACAAACAGCTTAATAACACCGAAAACAATATTGTATAAATGAATAAGCCAGCACTTTATCGTGCTGGCTTATTGCTATTAATTGCAAAGACAAATCTCTCTTCGTACGACTAAATACCACAGTAACCGCTTTAAAGACTAAAACAGCTAAGCAATATTAGACCATTTTAATCCCACCATCCCCATAATAATCAACAGTAAACAGACGAATCAAATCAACTGAGTGGACTCACTAGACAGCCTAAAGCCATTAAGATTTAGGCTGCATATCGATGAGTCTGCTTAAGCAGAAAATAGACGCTTTAGCCCAAAACAGCCAATAACACACCAGCAGCGACAGCACTGCCCAAAACACCGGCAACGTTAGGTCCCATCGCGTGCATCAGCAAGAAGTTTTGGTTGTTAGCCTCTAAACCAACTTTATTAACCACACGGGCAGCCATTGGCACGGCAGAAACCCCAGCGGCACCAATAAGTGGATTAATTTTTCCACCAGAAAGCTTACTCATTAATTTAGCCATCAATACACCAGAAGCGGTACCAATGCTGAATGCAACCGCCCCCAGGATTAAAATACCTAACGTTTCGATACGAAGAAATTGATCCGCAGATAACTTAGACCCAACGGCTAGACCTAAAAAGATCGTCACTATATTGATTAACTCGTTCTGAGCTGTCTTTGATAAACGATCAACCACGCCAGATTCGCGCATTAAATTACCCAAACAGAACATGCCGATTAAGGGCGTTGCCGCGGGTAAAAACAAAATGGTTAAACCAAGCACCATCAGTGGGAAAATAATTTTCTCTTTCTTACTGACCTCACGCAATTGCTCCATTTTGATTTCACGCTCGGCTTTGGTCGTGAGCAGTTTCATAATTGGCGGCTGAATAAGCGGCACGAGTGCCATATATGAATATGCAGCAACAGCAATTGCCCCTAACAATTCTGGCGCGAGTTTAGAGGCTAAGAAAATCGCCGTTGGACCGTCTGCACCACCAATAATCGCAATAGCTGCAGCATCTTGCATACTAAACTCAAACCCAGGCACCCAATTTAAGGCAATAGCACCGAGCAAGGTGGCAAAAATACCAAATTGTGCAGCCGCACCCAGTAGTAGCGTTTTAGGGTTAGCAATTAGTGCGCCGAAATCAGTTAATGCACCGACACCCATGAAGATGAGTAACGGGAACACCCCAGTCTCGATCCCAACATGATAAGCGTAAAATAATAAACCACCTTCATCAGTAAAGCCGGCATTAGGAATGTTGGCTAATATTGCCCCAAATCCAATGGGTAATAATAATAACGGTTCAAAACCTTTCATTATTGCTAAAAATAATAACAAACAACCAACAGCCATCATTAGCAGTTGGCCACCAGTAAAGTTAGCGATACCCGTTTCTGCCCAAAAGGCCAATAATCCTTCCATCTCGACCTCTTATGCTAATGATAACAATGCTGAACCTACGGTTACGCTGTCACCTTGTTTAACTGCTAACTGAGTGACAACACCATCTTGTTGAGCGCGAATTTCAGTTTCCATTTTCATTGCTTCAAGGATGATGATCACTTCACCGCTTGTTACCGCTTGACCATTGCTCACTAGCACTTTAAAAATATTACCCGATAATGGCGCAGCCATAGTGCACTTAACCTCGCCTGCAGGCGGTGAGGCAATTTGAGTTGGCGTTGCAACTGCTGGCGCGGCTGAAGCGGAAGCTGGCGCAATGTGACTTATTTCCCCTCCTTCGCTGACTTCGACGACAAAATGCTGACCTTCTACATTGACGCGATACGTTGCAGGGCCGCTATCGACTTTAACGTTAAGATCGTCGGCGCTTGGTATAGGTTCAAATGCATCCGGATTACCGCGATTTTTAAGAAATTGCAGACCAATTTGATTGAACAAGGCGTAAGTCATTACATCATCGTCAACGTCTGCAGCTAACGAGATACCTTGATCTGCAGATATTTCAGCTAACTCAGTACGTAGTTTGTCGAGTTCGGGTGCAATCAAATCTGCCGGCCGACAAGTAATAGGCTGCTCGCCTTTTAACACTCTTGCCTGAAGCTCAGCATTAACCGGCGCTGGCGTCGCACCGTATTCGCCTTTTAACACGCCTTCGGTTTCTTTGGTCATGGACTTATAACGCTCGCCCATTAATACGTTAATCACCGATTGCGAACCAACAATTTGTGATGTTGGGGTGACTAATGGAAGAAATCCTAAGTCTTCACGCACCCGCGGGATCTCCTCAAGCACGGCATCCATTTTATCAGCAGCGCCCTGCTCTTTTAATTGATTTTCCATGTTGGTTAACATGCCACCAGGCACTTGAGCGCGTAAAATACGTGAGTCGATACCTTTTAATGCACCTTCGAAACGCACATACTTTTTACGCACCTCACGAAAGTAAGCGGCAATCTCTTCTAGCAATACCATATCGTAACCGGTTGCTCTGTCAGTATCTTCAACCATAGCCACTAAGGTTTCTGTGGCGCTGTGGCCGTAAGTCTGGCTCATTGAAGAGATAGCGGTATCGAGCACATCAACACCCGCTTCAATGGCTTTTTGATATGTAGCCGTGCTCAGGCCCGTTGTTGCATGACAATGCATCGACACCATTAGGTCTGTTTGCGATTTTAAACGGCTGATCAGATCGTAAGCTTGCATCGGTTTAAGTAAACCAGCCATGTCTTTAATGCATAATGAATCAGCGCCCATATCTTCTAAACGCTTTGCCATATCGACCCAAGTATCAACAGAATGAACTGGGCTAGTAGTGAAAGAAATTGTTCCTTGAGCATGACCGCCAACATTTTTAACCGCTTTAACCGCGGTTTCAAGATTACGCACGTCGTTCATCGCATCAAAAATACGAAATACATCGACACCATTGGCATGCGCTCGTTCGACAAAACGCGTAACAACATCATCGGCATAATGACGATAACCTAATAAATTTTGGCCTCGAAGCAACATTTGCTGCGGGGTATTAGGCATGGCTTTTTTGAGTTCACGAATGCGATCCCAAGGGTCTTCACCTAAATAGCGAATACAAGAGTCAAATGTGGCCCCTCCCCATGACTCAAGAGACCAAAAGCCTATTTTGTCTAACAGTGGTGCAATAGGTAACATATCGTCAATACGTAAACGTGTTGCGAGTATTGATTGGTGTGCGTCACGCAGGACAACATCGGTTAATGCTAACGGCTTGATCATAATGACTCCAAAATTATTTTGCGCGGTATTGATGTATCGCAGAAGTGATAGCGGCAACCAACTTAGGATCTATCCCAACGGTTTTTGCACAACCTGTCGTTGCTGGCCCAGTGACAGGCTCCTCGATAGGTGCAGGAAAAAGCTTGGCAACAATGCCAATACCAATAATTAAAATACTCAAAAAAATAAATACTAAGCCCATGCCCATTACCATAATGCCAAGTGCATCAGATAACTGCTCTGATATCGATGTCATGTGTCCTCACTTTTTCTATTAAACATCAAACTATCGCGCTGGCTATTATGTATCGTGCGCTAATGCGCGATCGCGGTGCAATATCACAAACCTGCACCAAGACAGGAACACCGTTAACGGTTACATAAAGCGCATCAACTATTCAATAAAGCATAAATATTCATATTGAACGCGTATTCAATGAAGTTATATTTTCATGGTAAAACAGCAAACTGAGATTAAAACCCAAAAAACCGTCACAAAATATAAACAAATTAGCGCCACAATGCTATCTTTTTGTAAATTGGTCTTACCAAATTAGTGATATTAGATGAGGTTGGATCAATAAATCTCAATAAATACAGGCATAATTTATTAAATCATCAATAAATTTCGCTTAATAAGCTTTAAATTAGTAAAACCATGATAAGAACAACGATATGAGTCATATTTTATTGATTTAACAGCTTGATAAAATGAATAACAAATCACGACTTGGGAGATAAGTGAATAAAGATGTAAATATCAGCTTTTGTTGATAAAGGGCTTAGGCGTGGATAAAAAAATAGTCTAAAAATGAACCATAAAAAAAGCCCTGCAATAATGCAGGGCTTTTTTATTATGGTGCGCGTGGGAGGAGTCGAACCTCCGACCGCCTGGTTCGTAGCCAGGTACTCTATCCAGCTGAGCTACACGCGCAAAATCGTTACAACATGCCATTCATCAGTATCGCTGTAGTTAGCATTAAACTGCTAACTATACTTAATGAATGGCGGAGAAGGAGGGATTCGAACCCTCGATGGGATTTAAAGCCCATACTCCCTTAGCAGGGGAGCGCCTTCGGCCACTCGGCCACCTCTCCGCAATATATGGTGCGCGTGGGAGGAGTCGAACCTCCGACCGCCTGGTTCGTAGCCAGGTACTCTATCCAGCTGAGCTACACGCGCATAAATTGGGTTTTAGTGAAACATGAATGGTGCGCGTGGGAGGAGTCGAACCTCCGACCGCCTGGTTCGTAGCCAGGTACTCTATCCAGCTGAGCTACACGCGCATTCATGTTTAACACTATAATAGATAATGGTGCGGATGGGAGGAGTCGAACCTCCGACCGCCTGGTTCGTAGCCAGGTACTCTATCCAGCTGAGCTACATCCGCATCGTATATCTATTGTAAGAAATGGCGGAGAAGGAGGGATTCGAACCCTCGATGGGATTTAAAGCCCATACTCCCTTAGCAGGGGAGCGCCTTCGGCCACTCGGCCACCTCTCCGTTTCTTGGCGCACATATTACTGTTTGATGAAAATAAGTCAAACCCTTTTTAGGAAACCTAACTTCATTTGGAGTGTTTTTAAGCACATTGGGGATAATAGACTCAAATAGTCACAAAAACAGTGTTCTTTTCAGTGAAAATTGATTTAAATAATCTTCCTTCATCTCATTATCTCGCTGTTAAGTCTGTTAGAAATTTAGCGATAAAAAACTTTTTTTACATACGACATTATCAGCATATCAATTAACTAATTTAGACGAGGTTTTGAAGATTAAAATTTCGCCAGGCTATTTGTCATAATTAATGTGACCATAATGATTAACATGAACGGTTTAAGTATTTTTTATGTAGTTGATAATCTGAACGATAATTGACCACTTAATGCCAGCTCAACTAGGGCAAATCGTTTGAGATAGATTAATGCTGACTCAACACAATAAAACCAAGCGATTTCCAATGCTCATATTAGAGTGTCAGTAAGATACTTTAACAAGGTCTTAATCAAAGCCATGGAGGCTGTTTTTAATATCACTCGCGTAGAGCGAATACTCCAACCTCGTCTGGAGGGTAAGCCAAGAGAC
Organism: Shewanella sp. SG44-6; assembly: GCF_014164185.1. Taxonomy (NCBI): domain Bacteria; kingdom Pseudomonadati; phylum Pseudomonadota; class Gammaproteobacteria; order Alteromonadales; family Shewanellaceae; genus Shewanella; species Shewanella sp. SG44-6. The sequence goes on from NZ_JACJER010000031.1 coordinate 34,313, forward strand.
AAAGCATTTTGCTTTGCAACATAGAATAGGCATCCTGCTATTGGATCACTACGATAACGGATTGGGCTCGTCGTTGAAGAAAGGGCAGCTAACACGCCTGAGCGCTCCTGTATTTAGTCTTCGCCCGTGTATCGATGAATGTGCTATCTATTATCAATATAATCACTCTGCTGTGGTACACAGATGCGAGTAAGCCTTAACTTAAATAATATGAAGCGCTTTGACTAACCATACTGAATATAAACTTAACCGCCCTGTTTAACCGCCAGAAATATCTCACATGCAGAAAACAAAAAAGTCAGCAAATGCTGACTTTTTTGATATCGATCAAATATGCTCGAACTTAGTAATTACCACCTTCAGAAGGGGTACCTGACTTCTCAGACTGAATACGTTGATAGATCTCTTCACGATGAACAGAGACTTCTTTAGGTGCATTGACACCGATACGTACCTGGTTACCTTTAACACCTAACACAGTAACTGTGACTTCGTCACCGATCATTAATGTTTCGCCTACACGACGAGTCAAAATTAGCATTCGACTGCTCCTTTAAGTTCAATCTGCATAACACGCTTTATCCGTAATATGCGCTCATTATAAGGTCTGCTTTACATAAAATCATAGTATCAATTTCTGAATACGTCGGTTTATAAAGCATATTCTCTTAAGAAATCATAAAACTTGATGATTTTCATCTTTTGAAACGAGGTTAACCGTCAATTAATCACATTCACGATACGACTCGCTGGTTAAACAATCCAATACGGCAAACCAATAACAAAAACGCTAGCAATGGAAAACAAATACCAAATCAGAGTACTACACTTGAGCACAAAAAAAAGCATTGTCTGACACTGGTAATCCTTTTAAACGCTTTTACTGTTAGCAAGTTAGTTCACTATGCCAAATCTACTGATAGCACTCAAGTCATAAAGCTGCATATAGTAGACTTTATGACTCAATTGCCGATAAATCGTTAATTTACAGATTTAATTAGCTTAAACGTTCGTTTACCCAAGGTGCAACCAAGGCTAATGCAGCGGCTAAATTCTCAGGCTGAGTACCACCCGCTTGAGCCATATCTGGGCGTCCGCCGCCCTTACCGCCAACCTGCTGTGCGACCATTGCCACTAACTCACCCGCTTTAACTTTTTTAGTTAAATCATTGCTGACACCAGCAATTAAGTTAACTTTACCGTCTTTAGACGTACCTAAGACAATAATCGCAGATTTAAGCTTTTGTTTCAGCTCATCTTGTAAACCACGAAGTGAACCAGGATCAATGCCATCAAGCTGCTTAACTAACAACTTAACCCCATTGATGTCGACTGCATCACCCGCCATATCGGCACTGGCTGCTGCAGCTAACTTATCTTTTAACTGCGACAAATCTTTTTCTAATTGCTTCACTTTATCTAACTGGGCTTTTAACTTAGCCACAACTGAAGCACTGTCTGATTTAAGTAATTGCGCGGCTTCATCTAATACTGCTTGTTGATCGGCAATATAAGCCATTGCTGCGATACCTGTGACAGCCTCAATACGACGCACACCGGCAGCAATACCGCCCTCAGAAGTGATTTTAAATAACCCAATATCACCAGTACGGCCAACATGAGTACCACCACATAGCTCGATAGAGAAATCCCCCATAGTCACCACGCGGACTTGGTCATCGTATTTCTCACCAAATAATGCCATGGCGCCTTTTTCTTTGGCTTCGTCAATGGCCATTTCCGTGGTGCAAAGTTCATGGTTACGGCGAATTTGAGTATTGACTAGATCTTCAACCGCCTTTAACTCTGAAGCTTTAACCGCTTCAAAATGAGCAAAGTCAAAACGTAAGCGCTCAGGGTTAACTAATGAGCCCTTCTGAGACACATGCGAGCCTAACACTTGACGTAATGCAGCATGCAGTAAGTGAGTGACGGAATGATTTAACTGAGTACGATGACGTAAATTTTTATCCACTTGCGCAGTTAACTGCTGACCGATAACTAATTTGCCTTGGCTTAATTGACCTTCATGACCAATAGCAGGGCCAAACTTTTGCGTGTCGTTAACAATAAACAGTAAACCTTCAGCTGTCAGTTGACCTTTATCGCCCACCTGTCCACCTGACTCTGCATAGAATGGCGTATTATCTAGCACAACAACGGCATCTTGACCGGCAACCACAGTATCAACCGCTTTACCGTCAACATATAAACCAATCACATTAGGCTGACCAGTTAACTCGGTATAACCACTGAATGCGGTTTCTGCATCAATAATTAATTGGCTATTATAATCTGCGCCAAAGTTACCTGCGGCTTGTGCGCGACTTCTTTGCTCCGCCATTGCGACTTCAAAGCCTGCTTCATCAACATTAATATCACGTTCACGACAAACATCAGCGGTTAAATCAACTGGAAAACCATAAGTGTCATACAGTTTAAATACCGTTTCACCATCTAAAGTATTACCTTGTAGCGTATTTAGCGCACCATCCAAAATCACTAAGCCACGCTCAAGTGTACGAGCAAACTGCTCTTCTTCTGCTTTTAAGGCTTTTTCAACAATGGCTTGTGTTTGTTTTAAACCATTAGCTGCATCACCCATAACGCTAATGAGTGTTGGGACTAACTTATAGAAAAATGCATCGGTAGCACCAAGCTTATTACCGTGACGAACTGCGCGACGAATAATACGACGCAATACATAACCACGGCCTTCGTTTGATGGCATAACACCATCGGCAATTAAAAATGCACAAGAACGTATATGATCAGCAATAACCCGTAATGATTTATTTTCTAAATCAGATACACCAATAATTTCAGCCGTTTTTGCGATGAGTTGTTTAAATATATCGATTTCGTAGTTTGAATGCACACCTTGCATAATTGCTGCAATACGCTCAATGCCCATACCTGTATCAACCGAAGGTTTAGGTAATGGCAACATTTCACCGTCGGCTTGACGGTTATATTGCATAAATACAATATTCCAGATTTCAATAAAGCGATCGCCGTCTTCTTCAGGCGTACCAGGACGACCACCCCAGATATGATCGCCATGATCATAGAAAATTTCGCTACATGGGCCACAAGGTCCGGTATCACCCATCTGCCAGAAGTTATCAGACGCAAACGCGCCACCTTTATTATCACCAATACGGATCATATTTTCAGGTGCAACACCAATTTTTTGCGTCCAAAGTTCATAGGCTTCGTCATCTGTTTCATAAATGGTGACACATAAGCGATCTTTTGGCAGCTTGAGGGTTTCAGTTAAAAAGGTCCACGCAAAACGAATCGCATCTTCTTTAAAATAATCGCCAAAACTGAAATTACCCAACATTTCAAAAAAAGTGTGGTGACGAGCGGTATAACCCACATTGTCTAAATCGTTATGTTTACCACCAGCACGAACGCAACGTTGTGATGTTGTTGCTCGGCTATAGTTGCGCTTATCCATACCGAGGAACACATCTTTAAACTGATTCATACCCGCATTGGTAAATAACAGTGTTGGGTCGTTAGTGGGAACGAGCGAGCTGCTATCAACAACCTGATGTCCGTTATCTTCAAAGTACTTTAAAAATGCACTTCTTAACTCTGCTGTAGTCTGAAACATGAAATGGCCCTGAATAGAGAAAATACAAAAGTAACGAGCTTGATATGCAAGCTAGTAAATGTAGACATTATATACTGAATTTGTCGAAAGAAGCGAGTTGAGTCAGTTGATTATAATCTCGACAAAAATCGATAGAATAACGATCTACTGGCCCGATAACGACGGAGATAGCGAACTCAATCCACTGATTATTTAAACGGAATATGCATTTCTATCTTGTCTATAAATAAGCTCGTTGATCATGACTAGGACATAATTTTATTAATCAATCTGATAAGCAACCAAATCAAACGCATAAGAAACCAAGATAGTTAACATTTTGGCGAGTCTGGTAATCAGCACAATCGTGATGTGATAAGAAATAATGTGATTAAAAAGGATGTTATTAAAAAGGATATTATTTAGCCTAACCGACATTTGATAGAGCAACTTGTCGCCGTACATTTCTCAATGTACCCAACTTTACTTAAAAATGATGCAATCACCTTAACATTAGCAAACACAAATAAATGCATACCAAGGGTGTTAAAGGCTTTAGATATTTTTTTGCTTAAAGCGGTGTTGACTATAGCTGGAAAGATTAGCCATTGTGCATGACAAGTGTCACTTAAAAGGCTCTGAGTTTGCCATTATTTGCAACATTTAGACTGGATGACGTTTAAAATATGGTGAGTGTAAAAGATGGTGAGTGCTTGTAATGAGGCGACTTTATGGCGGGAATTTTCGCGGCGCGCAAAAGCGCTACCGCGATAAATATGACTGGCTAATTTAGAATACTTCACCTGTTTCAAGGTCAATATTCTCATCACTTTCAGTGGTTGAGTCTGATGAGTTAGCCCCACCATTCAATAACATGCCACGAAGAGTGGTATTAATTTCATCAGCAATAGCTGGATTTTCAGTCAAAAATTTACCAGCATTGGCACGGCCTTGACCAATTTTTTCGCCTTTGTAGCTGTACCAAGCACCGGCTTTATCAACCAGCTTGTGTGCAACACCTAAGTCAACTAGTTCGCCGGTACGGTTAATACCTTGTCCATAAAGGATCTGGAATTCAGCTTGCTTAAATGGAGCTGCAATCTTATTTTTAACCACTTTAACGCGAGTTTCATTACCGATGACTTCATCGCCATCTTTAATCGCACCGGTACGACGAATATCTAAACGAACAGATGCGTAGAATTTAAGTGCATTACCACCTGTAGTCGTTTCTGGGCTACCAAACATTACACCAATTTTCATACGAATTTGGTTAATAAAAATAAGCAGTGTGTTTGATTGCTTAAGGTTACCAGCAAGTTTTCGCATCGCTTGGCTCATCATACGCGCGGCAAGGCCCATATGCGAATCACCAATTTCACCTTCAATTTCTGCTTTTGGTGTTAATGCTGCAACAGAATCGACAACGATAACATCTACCGCACCTGAACGCGTTAACGCATCACAAATTTCTAGTGCTTGTTCGCCTGTATCTGGCTGTGAACAAAGTAAGTTATCAATATCTACGCCTAGCTTTTTGGCATAAATTGGGTCAAGAGCATGTTCAGCATCAATAAACGCACAGGTTTTACCTTCGCGTTGCGCTGCGGCAATCACTTCAAGAGTTAATGTGGTTTTACCTGATGACTCTGGGCCGTAAATAAAAGCCAAACTTTGTATAGTTACCTCAATCGGTTCATGTCGTTAAAACAATATTAACTCAAATCGATAGCTTTAGGTGAATAAGTATGCAGTTATAATAAGATGTATGTAGATCATTAAATTTCATCTGATTCCCTATTCAATTTTTATAAAGCATAGTCAAGTTAATCATTTGATCGGTGTGATTGCCAAAGCTTGATCATTTTCATTAGCACACAAGCCTTCCTTAATTATTTTTTTATGCCCATTAAATTTGATCAATTTCTAGCTAACTTTTGAACATTAATGAGTTAACCTCCTAGCCCATTTAGAAGCAAAATTAAGCTAGAAAATCACTGCGGATCATATTAGTTCAGATAAAATATTATGCTGAAAACGGCTAAGCAAGTGGCCAAATTCCCCCATCACTACAAATAGAGCATAAGCCTAAGTTAAAGGTACTTTGAGTAAGATTATTAACACCCAAAGGACCAGAAAGCCTGATTTGAATTAGTAGAAAGAGACTAATGTTTTATAAAACTGATGAAAAAAGGTAAAAACCGGTATTTTTTCACTTACTGTGATGCCCATTGGTGCAAATCCATGATTTAAAACTGGATAAAAACACTTATTTTTGGTCCAATTAAAGAGGTTAAAGAGCAAAATACCTGCAAGATCGGAATTCGACTTTAGATGCCAATATCTTAGTTGTACTACGAATTGTGAGTGTTTTTTTTAATTAAGCGA
>NZ_JACJER010000320.1:0-518 GCF_014164185.1 Shewanella sp. SG44-6
TGGAAAGAAGATGCGTCTAAATACGGTGATAAGCTCAATTCATGGGATGAGTTCGTGCAAAAAGGGGTGTGGAATAGCTCTCCTTATAAGCTTGAGTCTCGCTGGGGTAAGTTCAAAACTGAAACCACTAAATTTGAGTTTTACAGTAAGACCTTGGAAAAAGCGTTGCAAGAACATGCTGATAAACACAAAGTCAGCATAGATGAGGTAATGAAAGCTTGTGACTACCAAGCTCGTGGTCAATTGGTATTTATTCCCCATTATGAAGAACCCTATCGATTTGGTGATGAAGCCGAGTTTCCGCTGTTACTCGTGGATCAAAAGTCACGTCTAAACAAAGAAGGTCGAACTGCAAATAGTCCTTGGTACTACGAGTTTAAAGATGTCGACCCTGGTGATGTGGCGAATGAAGATGTGGCTAAATTCAACCCGATAGACGGCAAGAAATTTGGCCTCAAAGACGGTGATGAAATCCGCATTACCAGCCCTGTGGGTACGCTGACCTGTAAGGCGAAGCT
>NZ_JACJER010000321.1:0-518 GCF_014164185.1 Shewanella sp. SG44-6
AGCTTCGCCTTACAGGTCAGCGTACCCACAGGGCTGGTAATGCGGATTTCATCACCGTCTTTGAGGCCAAATTTCTTGCCGTCTATCGGGTTGAATTTAGCCACATCTTCATTCGCCACATCACCGGGATCGACGTCTTTAAACTCGTAGTACCAAGGACTATTTGCAGTTCGACCTTCTTTGTTTAGGCGTGACTTTTGATCCACGAGTAACAGCGGAAACTCGGCTTCATCACCAAATCGATAGGGTTCTTCATAATGGGGAATAAATACCAATTGACCGCGAGCTTGGTAGTCACAAGCTTTCATTACCTCATCTATGCTGACTTTGTGTTTATCAGCATGTTCTTGCAACGCTTTTTCTAAGGTCTTACTGTAAAACTCAAACTTTGAAGTTTCAGTTTTGAACTTACCCCAGCGAGACTCAAGCTTATAAGGAGAGCTATTCCACACCCCTTTTTGCACGAACTCATCCCATGAATTGAGCTTATCACCGTATTTAGACGCATCTTCTTTCCA
>NZ_JACJER010000322.1:0-506 GCF_014164185.1 Shewanella sp. SG44-6
GTGTAAGCCAAACAGATAATAGCCCAGCATTACAAGCTAGCCTAGATTACGCGGCCGATGATGGTTGGTATGTCGGTGCTTGGGCATCTAACGTAGACTTTGGTGGCGGAGATGATACTTGGCTATTATCTGTTTGGCTTACACCATTAAAAGTGTAATCAGACGTTGCATTAACCGTTGTGCTCAGCTCTCCTGCCATGACAGAAGTGGGTAGGGTAAATAAACTTAATAGGGCTAACTTTTTTATTGTCGTATTCATCATTATTCCTTGGATTGTTTTTATTGTTTAGTCTGCTAATTCGATTTTAGTAAAATCGATTTTATTTTCTTTTGGAGAGCTGAGCACAACGGTTAATGCAACGTCTGATTACACTTTTAATGGTGTAAGCCAAACAGATAATAGCCCAGCATTACAAGCTAGCCTAGATTACGCGGCCGATGATGGTTGGTATGTCGGTGCTTGGGCATCTAACGTAGACTTTGGTGGCGGAGATGATACTTGGCTA
>NZ_JACJER010000323.1:0-492 GCF_014164185.1 Shewanella sp. SG44-6
TAGCTAAACCAAATGCAGACATGCCATAAATTAAACCAAAGTTAACCGCTTTGGCGCGGCGACGTTGCTCGGTCGTGACTTCTTCAAAGTGCACCCCAAATACTTCGGCTGCAGTGGCTTTATGAATATCTTTACCTTCAGCAAAAGCGGTCAGTAAGCCTTCATCTTGAGATAAATGAGCCATGATACGCAGTTCGATTTGTGAATAATCGGCCGCTAAAATTTTTCGACCCGCAGGAGCGATAAAGGCTTGGCGAATACGGCGGCCTTCTTCGGTACGGATAGGAATATTTTGTAAGTTTGGCTCACTTGATGACAAGCGGCCTGTTGCGGCATTCGCTTGATGATAGCTAGTGTGAACCCTGCCTGTTATGGCATTAACCATTAGCGGCAGTTTATCGGTATAAGTGCTTTTTAGTTTTGCTAGGCTGCGATGCTCGAGAATAACTTTAGGTAAAGGATAATCAAGTGCTAGCTCGACTAATACGTCTT
>NZ_JACJER010000324.1:0-468 GCF_014164185.1 Shewanella sp. SG44-6
ACTTCATTTGTAACCGTCTTCGGACTTATTCGAAAATGCTAACGCTTCCGATAGGCCATCCCTGGCCAACGAAAGCTAGCCTGACGTCCTGTCAGGACTCACGCTATTTTCTTCAACGGCCTCAATTTTTATTGAGCCTGAAGCTATGGAACAGCTCACGCATTCTTTGGTAAATAGTCTTCAACGGCCTCAAGTTCAGAGTTGAATCACACCAATTACAAGTAAGGTATGCAAATCATTTATGCCCCAACGTTGGTTATGCTATGACCTGCGGCCACTAACGTCGTGGTGCTTCGCCCACACCAGACCAAGAGGAAATCAACGGCTATTCCCTCTTGGAACTCCCAGCCGCCCCGCAACATTTTCGCTATTTACTAAACAACAGCAGCGAAAAGGTCGCCATGGGGATTTATCCTGCTTTTAACTTCATTTGTAACCGTCTTCGGACTTATTCGAAAATGCTAACGC
>NZ_JACJER010000325.1:0-467 GCF_014164185.1 Shewanella sp. SG44-6
CATAACGAATAGAATAGTTTGTGCCCAACATACCCGAATACTTGTTTAGCAACACAATGACGATAATAATTCGCCCACCCCCTTAGTTTCGGATTTATCAGTTTGATAAGGTCGTTAACAGGGATTGTTGCGTGCTTTTTGATGAGTTCGCGCAGGTTACTCAAGAACAACAGCGTGTTGGATTTACTCGGTTTAATGAGCAATTTTCCTTTGTACTTCCTATGATTGAACCCTAAGAAGTCAAAACCATTGCTGATGTGGGTAATATGCGTTTTTTCTTCAGAGAGTGTTAAGCCTCTTTCCGCTAAGAAATCAGCGATCAACGGTTTGATATCGTTCTCAAGCACTTCCTTTGAAGCGCAGGTGACGACGAAATCGTCGGCGTATCCAATAAAGTTGGCTCTGGCACCCTTTTTGAGTGCTGTAGACTTTATGCGCTGCTCAAGTCCAGCAAGAGTCATTAGCAT
>NZ_JACJER010000326.1:0-461 GCF_014164185.1 Shewanella sp. SG44-6
GAACCCCTGTTACCGCCGTGAAAGGGCGGTGTCCTAGGCCTCTAGACGAATGGGACACAGTTGATACGTTATACTCTGCATCGAGTGAATACTCATTGGTGTCTGTAGGCTAAACACCAGTGCTAGTTACCTATAATGAAGCACGAAACCCTAAGGATTCGAACCCCTGTTACCGCCGACTCTTTATAAACCAAAGTGGGCGATGTCCTAAGCTCTATTTCTAGACGAATGGGACACAGTTGATACGTTATACTCTGCATCGAGTGAATACTCATTGGTGTCTGTAGGCTAAACACCAGTGCTATATAGATCATCAAACACTTTTTCTAAAACAATAGTTTCGAATCATGTTCAACCATCTTAAATATGGTATCCCATAGGGGATTCGAACCCCTGTTACCGCCGTGAAAGGGCGGTGTCCTAGGCCTCTAGACGAATGGGACACAGTTGATACGTTATAC
>NZ_JACJER010000327.1:0-451 GCF_014164185.1 Shewanella sp. SG44-6
GTTATTGGGACACAGTGATGTCAAAACGACCGAGATATATACCCATGTGATTGGTGGCCATCATACTGGGGTCATAAGTCCTCTTGACAGTCTTTAAGGCATACTACAAAACAAGTTACTAGGGCTTTATCTTTTGCTTTCCGCATTAGTAAATATGAGGCAAACACAGAAACACAAAGTTCGAATGAGTAATTGTTCTAAATCATAATGGGGGCAAAACCAAGTTAGCTTTTAACTTAACATTCGTACCAAATGATGCTAAATCGAAGAGATAGCATGAACCAGTGCCGATGCGACTGAGGGTATCGAAAACAGGGACGTTTTCATTAAGCGGCCATGGATGGCGTAAAGCGTCCCGAAGCAGTATTTGCACATAAGCTCACTGCAGGTGATTGACTGCGTTGAAGCTACAAGCTTCAAACCCATTTAACCAAACACGACTCAACCAAAC
>NZ_JACJER010000328.1:0-451 GCF_014164185.1 Shewanella sp. SG44-6
TGGCGCCAATATTGAGATGCTGGAAGAGGTGGGTGATGATAATTTCTTCTTATTTGGTTTAGATGCTAACCAAGTCGCTCAAGCGCGGATAAATTATCAACCGCAACACATTGTTGAGCATTCAACAGCCCTTAATGGGGTCATGAGTATGCTAAAAAGTGGCCATTTTAATTTGGTCGAACCGGGTATTTTTAACGACATTATCGCTTCAATAATTGATCCTAATGATCAGTGGATGACCGCTGCTGATTTTGACAGTTATTGTTTAGCACAAGAGCAGGTCGCTAAGACGTATCTTGATCAAGATAGCTGGCAAAAAATAAGTATTCGAAATACTGCCACCAATAAACAAACATTAATCTACGATTTACGTTAATTACAGCGTCGCTGCACTTTCCTTGTATTACTTTTTCATCCATATTTCATCGCGGTAGCCCGCTATGGTGTTGTC
>NZ_JACJER010000329.1:0-427 GCF_014164185.1 Shewanella sp. SG44-6
TGTGACCACCAACGTGTCCGAATTCAGTTGGTTTGCTGATGTGTTATTACCTTCTAGCCACCATATGTTTGAAAAATGGGGTGTGCTGGATTCTATCGGTAATGGTGTTGCACAGGTTTCAATTCCACACCCCTTTTTGCACGAACTCATCCCATGAATTGAGCTTATCACCGTATTTAGACGCATCTTCTTTCCACAGCGGTGCGGTCACAAATCTAACCATCAATTTCGCAAACTCAGCTTCATCCGCCGCAGGTTTACCGGTTTCAGGGTCAACAATTTGTTCGTTAATATAACGCCAAGGTGCATCAAATCCTTTATCAGCCAGCTTTTTAGCTAACATGTAAGGGATTTCAGATTCATCGATACGGGTATCCCATAGACGTTTAATCGAGGGTTGTTGAATTGAAACCTGTGCAACACCATT
>NZ_JACJER010000032.1:0-40032 GCF_014164185.1 Shewanella sp. SG44-6
AGCGAGAATTAATCGCTGAGCGCATCTGAGAGAAATACGAGGTCATATGAGATAATCTTGATGTGAAACAGTGTCGACAGTGGTTTATTTTAGCAAAAAAACGATCTTAACGAATGATTATTTTGTGAGTAAAACGGATTAATTTACATTTGTGGACATAGATGTTAGATTTATATTTAAGTTAATGTAATTGATAGGTTTTATGCTTTTCTCATTTAAGAATGTTAAGCGCAAATGCCCTGTTAATGACTTGTGTCGATATAATGTTGTTAACCTTGATGTTGTGATTTCATCATTTAACTCACATTATAATGGCGATATCTAAGGTGATATTGAACCCTACTTTCAAGGATGATAAATGCAAATCCGTCTTGCCTCGAGCATTGATTTAGAACCGCTTAGCCTGTTATTTGATCAATATCGGCAGCAATTACAACAATCCGCTGACTATCCCGCGTGTCATTCATTTTTGAAAAACCGCTTGGCCGAAAACGATTCGATGATTTTTGTTGCCCTCATAGATGACAATATTGTGGGCTTTATTCAATTATATCCATCATTCTCCTCAGTGCGCCTGGCACCCGTATGGCATTTAGAAGATGTATTTGTCCTGCCAGACTATCAGCAACATAATGTGGTAAGTCAAATGCATACAAAGGCCCAATTACTGGCACACAGCATGGGAGTATTATTGATTAACCGTCACGATGACGAAGCCTTCGGCGAGTCTGAATCGGATAGTTGCTTGGTGTAAAGCTGATCAGTTAAACAGTGGGGTATTCAAGTCTTTGACGACATGAACGATGAATTATGTAGACCTCAGTTATTTTCTGGTAAAATAGCGCAGGTTTTTTTATTTATTAATCATCATCTACGTTAAGGAAAAGAGATTGAATAAGAGCGTATTAACCAACCTTATTGCCGCCATTCTTATGGTGGCCGGGTATGTGTTACAGCAACACATTGTGATGACAATAGGTTTATTTGCATTGTCGGGCGCGTTAACAAACTGGTTAGCTATCCACATGTTGTTTGAAAAAGTCCCTGGATTGTATGGCTCTGGCGTGGTTCCGTCACGATTTGAAGAGTTTAAAGCGGGCATTAAACATCTCATGATGAAGCAATTTTTTACTCAAGAGAATATTGATCGCTTTTTGACAACCAGCAGTGCTAGCAGTATTGATTTAACACCTGTGATTGAAAAAATTGATTTAGCGCCATCATTTGATGCATTGGTGTCGACCATTGAAAAGTCATCGTTTGGTGGTATGTTAGCCATGTTTGGTGGCACCGAGGCGTTAATTCCGTTAAAAGAACCATTCATTGAAAAAATGAAGCTGTCTTTAGTGGAACTGGCCCAAAGTGAAGAGTTCAATGCAATTTTAGTTAATGAGCTTGAAAAACCGGATGTTATCGCCGATATGCAGGCGAAAGTGGCCAATATCGTTGACCAGCGTTTAAATGAGCTTACGCCAGAATTAGTCAAACAAATCATTCAAGATATGATTAAAACCCATTTAGGTTGGTTAGTGGTATGGGGCGGTGTATTTGGTGGCATTATTGGTGCCGTAGCGGCATTGCTACAACAATAGTATCAAACCACGCATTGTTTCATTAGCAGAGTGACCAGTCCGATTAAGCCATCCTTCTATATGGACGCTACAGGTTAATTGGTGCTAAGCGACTGAACTAAATTAAAAAGTGCAATAACAGAGGTGAGCATGAGTCAGCATCATAGTATCAATTATTTAGAAATACCTGTGAAAGACATTATTGCCACTAAAGCCTTTTTTACTCAGGTGTTTGCTTGGCAGTTTCAAGATTATGGACCGCAATACAGCTGTTTTTTACGAGTCGGTATTGACGGTGGCTTTTATCAAGCTGACAGTCAATTTACCTTGGCAAAGGGCAGCCCGTTAATCGTTATTTATAGCCAAGATTTATCGGCTACAGAAGCTAAAATTATTCAGTCCGGTGGACAGATAACCAAAGCGATATTCAGTTTTCCTGGTGGTAGACGGTTTCATTTCACTGACATTAATGGCAATGAATATGGCGTCTGGTCAGAATAAAAATAACAGCAATAACAACATTGCCTCACCGTGTGTGAGGCAATGTTGTTTAGATGAACAGGATGTCTGCTTAGGCTGCCATCGTACTCTCGATGAAATTTTAGCCTGGCATGCGATGAACGATCAGCAAAAAAGTGCCTTACTTGCTACATTACAACAACGCGCTAATGCAGGTAAAAAACGTTAGCTGAGTTAGTGTTGAGTCAGTGCTTCACTCATTGGGTTGACTTAGTCTGCAGTTATTTGATTGGTTCTTGGTTCAGTGTCGGTTCTAAACAGGCTAAATCCACGAGCTTGATAGTTTTGCAATGCACTAGGGTGATCTAAGGTGCAAGTGTGTACCCACACTCTGCGAGTATTGGGTAATTCCCATGCTTTTTCAATTGCTTGGGTCAATAAATAGCCGCCAAACCCTTTACCAATAAAGCGCTCTCCTAAGCCAAAATACACAATCTCTACATTAGCCTCATCTTGTTGCTGTAACTCAAAATATCCAGCGGGTGCACCATCTTTATACGCCACAAACAAGTGTAAATTATCCGCTTCGCTGTATGCCTGCCATTGGCTATTGGTCCAAGGTAGTCTATCTGTCCATTCCCATCCAGCACCGACAAACTGATACAGAAAACGGTTGAATTGATATTGTTTTATTTGTACTTCAACCACGGTTAACCCGTTGGCATCATGCTTAGGCTTCAATTGGCTGCGGTCGGTCATTTCAAGATTAAAAATACTGATGTCTGTCATACAAAGCCTTATTATTTTTTATTATCTTCATAGAGTAAGGTTCAATATTACAAGATAGTGCTAAAAAAAACACCACCCTGATTGGGTGGTGTTTTTGTGTGGTTAAAGGTTAATACGCGCTAGCGTGAACGTTTTTAACCGCACGACCAGATGGGTCGTTAATGCCTTGTAAGCTAGCATCCCATAACAGTGCTTCTGGTGTTGAACATGCTACTGTTTTTCCACCAGGCACGGTTTCAGCTGCGGTGGTTAATGGGAAAAACTCTTCAAAGAAGCTGCGGTAGAAATAGGCTTCTTTCGATTCTGGCGTGTTGTATGGGAAACGGAATTTTGCGTTGGCAAATTGTACGTCATCCACGTTTGCCGCCGCGTGTGCCTTTAAGCCGTCAATCCAAGAGTAGCCAACGCCATCACTGAACTGCTCTTTTTGACGCCATACCACTTCCTTTGGCAACTTGTGCTCAAATGCCTGACGTAAAATATGCTTTTCGATGCGACCATCTTTAGACATTTTGGCTTCTGGGTTGATGCGCATTGCAACGTCGATAAACTCTTTATCTAAGAAAGGCACCCGAGCTTCAAGTCCCCATGCTGCCATGGCTTTGTTGGCTCGCAAGCAATCAAATAAGTGCAGTTTATCAAGCTTTCGCACTAATTCTTCATGAAATGCCTGAGCGTTAGGCGCTTTATGGAAATACAAGTAACCACCAAATAACTCGTCAGCTCCTTCGCCAGATAACACCATTTTAATGCCCATGGCTTTAATTTTACGTGCCATTAGATACATTGGTGTTGCCGCACGAATGGTGGTGACGTCGTATGTTTCCAAATGGTAAATCACTTCTTTAATTGCATCTAGACCTTCTTGGAAGGTATACACAATAGGGTGGTGAATAGTGCCAATGGCATCGGCCACTTTTTGCGCCGCGACTAAGTCTGGAGACTCGGCTAACCCAACAGCAAATGAATGCAGTTGTGGCCACCATGCGCCGGTTTCGCCGTCGTTTTCAATACGGTGCTTTGCATATGTTTGTGTAATAGCAGAAATCACTGACGAATCTAAGCCACCAGAGAGTAATACACCATAAGGTACATCAGACATTAACTGGCGTTTTACTGCAGCTTCTAATGCTTCACGTAATTCTTCAATGCTGGCTGGGTTGTCTTTAACCGCATCAAAATCACGCCAATCACGCTGATAATACAGTGTTGGCTGACCATCGGCAGAATATAAGTATTGGCCAGGGTAGAACTCAGCAACTGTTTTACACACAGGCATTAATGCTTTCATTTCTGAGGCAACATAGAAGTTACCCGACGCATCATGACCGGTATAAAGCGGGATAATTCCCATATGGTCACGACCGATTAAGTAAGTGCCTTTGGCTTTGTCATACAGTACAAATGCAAAGATGCCGTTAAGTTTATCTAAAAAATCACAACCGTATTCTTGGTAAAGTGACAAGATCACTTCGCAATCTGAGTTGGTTTTATATTGGTATTTTTCACCTAGCTGTGCTTTTAACTGCTTGTGGTTATAAATTTCACCGTTTACGGCTAACACTAAGTTGCCATCAAAACTGATAAGTGGTTGTGCTCCGTGGTCAACGTCAACAATTGATAAACGTTCATGAGCTAAAATAGCTTGGTCATCAGCATACACACCAGACCAATCTGGACCACGGTGACGTAGTAGTTTTGACATTTCTAACGCCACTTGGCGCAGTTGGCTTGCATCAGTTTTGATGTCTAAAATCGAAAATATTGAACACATAATACGGCTCCAGCAGCGTTGGCTAATCTTTATCTGGTTCCTACTCTGCCAGCATTTTCGTTAACTGCCAAGCTTGTTTTTTAAGATAACGTCATAAAAATGTCTATTTTAGTGATTTTATCTCTTTAAAATATCTTTTTAATTGATGAATATTTATTAAAAATGCTTTTTTGTTGATGTATGTTTATTTTATTGGCTATTGTGGCTATTTTTTTTAAGATTTCACAATCAAATACCACTAAACACGATTATTGCACTAAGCTAGTGCGCTTGCTGTTTATTTGTGCAATAACGGTCTAAGTTGTCCTTTATGTTGCTTAATTTTATTGGTAAAAGCGCCGCTTAGGATATTTTATGATCTATATTACCCCTCTAGATTGAGCCTTTATGGTAATCATTTAGATCAATGTCAGTGTCTAATAATACTAAGCTGAACGACACAAGATTAAGGGCTAAACAGCTGAATAGATGAGTATGGCATTCGTTTGAACGTTCTGTTGTTAACGTAAGTTGAGTGATGGTTTTTGAGGAGAATACCGTGGTTGGTGAAACAGATTTAGCTAAGTTACTGGCATCAATGTCGCCGATATTATTAGCAGATGAATACGTTTTTTGTTCGGTACCGGGTCAATATGGTGATTATCAAACTTTATCGCCGCTGGCAACATTTCGTGAAACGGAAGGGTTGACTTTAGTGCTAACCAAAGCGGCTGCTATTGCTGGTGGCTTAGCATTTGAATCAGTGTTTAAGGGTATTACCTTAACGGTGCACTCTAGTCTTGATGCCGTTGGGTTAACGGCAGCGGTAGCTCATAAACTCTCAGAAAAGGGCATTAGTGCTAACGTGATTGCGGCCTACTATCACGACCATATTTTTGTGCAAACAGAAATGGCCGCTTTAGCTATTGAGGCATTAAATGAGTTTGCTGTTTAGGGCTTTTATCTGATTGATGACCTTTGTTTTAAGTAGGTTAATAACAAAATAAGAATCATCATAAAAACCAGCATAAAAAAGCCCATCAAATAGATGATGGGCTAATCCTTGGGGGGGAAGGAACTGGGGTTATAGGCTTAATCTGCTGGGCGTAACTGATTAAATTCAGAAGCTGCAAAGTATCCTGGCCAATCTTGGTTATTGGCTAATTCAGCTGCAGCTTGGTAATACACACCTAAATCTTGTAACGCACCGGATAAATCCCATTCAGGGTGATAATAATCACACACGTTATGGTAACAGCCTTTCATTTTCACCATCATTGACGCTTTGTATTGTGCCGTTGCATCATCAAGGGGATCATTTCCTCCTCCGGCAAACACAGCAGGGACACCTAACTTGGCAAAACTGAAGTGGTCTGAACGGAAAAAACCGCCTGATGCAGGGTTAAGTTCGCCTTGGCTGATGCGATTTTGTTTAGCAACGGCGCGGTCTAAATAGTTTTCTAATTCTGACTGGCCTTTACCGACGATAGTGTAATCTTTGGTTTTGCCGTAAACATTGGTGCTGTCGAGATTGAATACTGCCACCGTTTTATCAATAGGATAAATCGGGTTGGCCGCATAGTAGCGTGAGCCTAATAAGCCTTGTTCTTCACCAGTAGTGGCAATAAAGGTTAATGAGCGGGCTAAGCCTTGACCTTGTTTGGCGCGCTGGGCAAATTGGCGGGCAATTTCTAAAATACCTGCAGTACCGGAAGCGTTATCTAATGCACCATTGTAAATTTGGTCACCGTCTTTGGTGTCATCTTTACCTAGGTGATCCCAGTGAGCGGTGAATAAAATCTGTTCATCGGTTTGAGTGGTGCCAGGTAAGGTAGCAACCACATTATAACTGTCGGCGAACTCCGCTTTGTTAGCAAATTCAATGCTAGCTGTTTGAGCTAAATCGACATTAAGTGAACTGTTGGCCGCACGATCCATTAACGAGGTTAACGACAGGCCTGCTTTGTCAAATAAGGCTGTTGCGCTGTCTAAGGTTAGCCAACCTTCAACTTGAATGCGCTGATCTTGCTCCGCCTGGCTCAATACTAGATCTTGTTGTGGACCGGTCCAGCTATTTTCGACAACCGACCAAGGGTAAGAGGCCGGTTCAGTTTCATGGATAATGATTGCGCCTAATGCACCTTGGCGACTGGCTTCTTCAAACTTATAACTCCAACGGCCATAGTAAGTCATCGCTTTACCATTAAACTTGGCCCCTTCAGGATGTGCAAAACCAGGGTCATTGACCAAAATGATGGCGATTTTGCCTTTCATATCGAGATCTTGGTAATCATTCCAGCCATATTCAGGCGCATTAATACCGTAACCAACAAACACCAATGGCGCATCTTTAATGCTCACTTGCTGGTTATTGTGACGACTGCTAAGCACAATATCCTGACGATATTGCATCTTAATACCTGCTAAATTAACCTGCTGTTTTTCGCTGGCGGTATAACTCACCATAGGCACAGGTTGCAGAAAACTGCCTTTATAAGCGCCTTTAAGGCCCATTTGGGTGAAAGCTGCAGATAGATACTCTAGGGTCAGTTTTTCGCCTTGAGTTGTGGGAGCACGGCCTTCAAATTTATCAGAGGATAATGTTTCGATATCCGTTCTAAAGCGTTGTTCATCGAAGGTAACAGCAGCGGTTTGGGTTGCGCTGACTTGCTCAGTCGAAGCGTGTTTAACATCTTCACTGTTACATGCTGTTAGTAAGGCAATGGCGCAAAAAGGAAACAATCGTTTCATGCTATGTCCTGTTATTATTTTTAGTTTTATTTCAGACATGCATAATGAGCCAAGCCAGTGCTTGAAAACAAGGTCACTGGCTTGGAAATATGTTACCTAATGTAAATTGTGATGACAGCAAGTAAGCTTATTAACTAATTGATCTTATTGGATTGGAGCAAAAGTTTCTCGTGATAAGTCGCATAGATTAGTGATGAGAGATGTAGGCTTCTTGTCATTAAACATATGCTTAGACATGTGAGACGCAATCTTATAAATCAATTGTCACTAAACGATATCAATATCACCAGCACATGCAAACACATGATTTGGTCTGAAAGGTTCTTTATCAATATCACTCATTTGGCTTACACCACTGGTAACCAAAATGGTTTCTAGACCCGCTTGGAAGCCTGCTAAAATATCGGTGCGCATATTGTCGCCAATAATCACAGTGTTTTCAGAGTGTCCCTGAATATGATTTAACGCAGAGCGGATAATCCACGAGCTAGGTTTACCCACATAAAATGGCATTTTACCTGTAATACGCTCAATGGCTGCACACAAGGCGCCACAAGCAGGGCTAAACGCTGGGCCGTGGGTGTCTGGATTCGTGGCAATAAAGCGGGCACCGCCAGCAACAAAACGCGATGCTTTATGGATCATGTCCCAGTTGTACGAGCGAGTTTCACCGACTATGACAAAGTCTGGGTTAATATCGGTTATAGTGAAACCTGCATTATACAACTCATGGGTCAGCGCACCTTCACCGATCACATAGGCTTTGCTGCCATTTTGGTGTTTCAAAAAGTCGGCCGTGGCCATCGCTGAGGTATAAAAACAGGTTTCTGGTACATTAATACCTGCCGCGCCAAGTCGGTTTTGTAAGTCTTTACCCGTTTGAACGGGATAATTAGTGAGAATAACCAGCGGATTGCCTTGTTCAAGTACGCGATGAATAAACTTGTCGCTTCCAGGAATTAGCTTGTTGTCGTGCAGTAACACACCATCAATATCGCAAATAATATTTTTCATTCAGTCATTTCTTCCTTCAAATACAACCTGCTTACATCTAATGCTAATTCAATTAAGAAAACAACGATTAAATACAAAAAGTACCTGTTTGGTGATTGATTTACTGTGTTGTGAGTAGGGGAATAGATTATCGGATAGGGGGGGTTAGGCTTTTTGTTACACACTCGGCTAGCTGTTGATAGATATGGTCTGCGACCACGAACATAGTGGTTTTCACTCAAACCAGAGCAAAAGGAAACCAGCGACTGTGTCTTCTTAACTTTGTTTAAAGAATTAGCTCAGCCACTTGAATCGCTCCCATTGGGAACGATATTTGTGAAGACCGTCGATAGTGAGCCCGCTTCAAGTTGCTCTCCCGTTGCAAGAAAACAACTACAATTTTGTTAATCGAGAAATGCAAATGATGACTTCAAATGAATTTAGTACCTCCCCTTGTAGTGGTCAAAAGATTTTGACCACTACATAATCTTAAATTTCATACTTGATAGATTATAAGATGGGTATTTTTTTGCTTTCAACAGCTTTTACATTCTCTTTTGGCACTTGAAGATTAAGCACTCCATTTTTAAAAGAGGCTTTTATATCTGCTTCATTTGGCCTGCAATTAAGGGTAAAACTGCGCACATACTTACCAGAGCGACGTTCTTTTCTGATCACACGTCCATCTTCTTTTTCTTCATTATCTTCAGCTGTAGTCGCTTCAATGGTGAGTAAATCACCATCAAGTGTGACATGAAGATCCTTTTTTTCTACACCCGGTAAATCAGCATTAATTTCATAGTGATCAGCTTTATCATTGATGTCCACTCTTGGGCTAAAAAAATCCAAGTCCTTTGTGCTTTCAAACATAGGGGAATAGAAGTTGTCAAAAATATCAGTCATATTAAATAGAGAGTTTCTAGGAATTAAGTTCATAATAAAAATCTCCTTTTAGAGGGGGGAACTGTTCATCACGTTGATTTAGACCAACAATCAACATGACGAAATCTTATATATTGCAGATTAATCATAACGGTTAAATAATGTACGCAGCATGATGCAGATCAAATATCTGCTCAAAATGTGATGTTAATCTATGCTGTTGTTTATTATGTTAATTATTTTTAGTTATAGGTTTAGAACATACTTTAAATTATTAGAGTGATATGGCTTAGAACACTCAGGTATATCTATTCACTTCCAAGTTAGTTGCTTGCATATTTCAGCTCCATAGTAAGCTACTCGGGTAATCCTCAACGTGAGTTACTTGGTATGTTATGGTTTTATTAAATGACTGAAAATTGTGTGTAGCCTTGGGTTTTCTTATCATTTCTCACTGGCTACACTCCATCGTATTCAATAAAAAGTCTCCAATATCTTCAAGTTCATAGTTGAATTTATATATTCTCAAGTTAAACAGGCAAACTTGTTTTTGCTCAACGTTGCTGGCCTTCGAATGAAGGTTTGGCATTTTTTATGTTTGGTTGAGTCGTGTTTAGCTGAGTGGGTATTGGTTAAATGGGTTTGAGGCTTGTACCTTTAATGCAGTCAATCACCTGCAGTGGACTTATGTGCAGATACTGCTTCGGGACGCTTTACGCCATCCATGGCCGCTTAACGAAAACGTCCCTGTTTTCGATACCCTCAGTCGCATCTACACTAGTCCATTCTATCTCTTCGATTTTTTTTTATGGTTCAATAATAACTTATCGTTTTACATCAATAAGATAAAAAATGTAGGATGTTATTAATCAATAACTTGAACAGCCGACTTTATCGGGCGAGCCGTTCAATAAGCTGTTATAAGTTCAGGAATATATGCATCAGATTAAGCACTCGGCAAGTCCATATCTCTATAAGATTGTATTAGATAGTGAATGTAAATTATCTGGTACTGACATAAATAAGTTCAAGAAGACAGTGAGCCAAGGTGTCGCTGTTTATGGTTTTACACCAAATATTATAATAGTTTCAAATTCACCTTATGCTCACTGGGACTCTATTTCATTGTTTGCAAAAGTTATGGATACAGGTAAGTTAGCTATTTGTAGTAATGACAATGTAAGTGGTGTTATTGAAAATATTTCTACTGAGTTTGCATCTATTAATGTAAAGCTGTTTGGTGAGAATGATATTAAAGACTGCAATGAGTGGATTACCTCCGCAGTTTAGCTTATAATAAGGTGTTTAAAACGTAACTAAAACAGTTGGTTAGGTTTCACTTCGCTCCACATTATAACCAACAATTTTAGTCCGCTTAACGCGGCGTTACACATAGAAAATTTAACCTGAAACTCACGAATTAAAATTAATGTTCCAACTCGGAAATGTCTAAAAACGATTTAGACAGTGATCAAATCATATCGTCAGTTGCTGGTGAGTCGTGCTGACCTAACCGTAACCAACTAACGGCGGCTTCTAGTATGTTCAATTCAACTTTTTAATATCTGTTAATAACCATAGTGACTATTCAAAATAGTCTTTTTATTAATAACTTGTTATTGTTCGGTAGGGTTTTAAGGTTCCTTTATCGCTCATTGTAAAGGGCATTTTTATAAAAGATGTGGATAGCAAATGATTGATGCGGTTTGTACTTATGGTGGTGAAAGGCACACTTTCTCAATTTTGAAATTTCAGGTGTTACCTGAATCAGAGATTGAACAATTCAGGCAATTTTTAGAATGCCCTGAGTGCAAAGGGAAGGCGTATTATCGTAAGACAAGCTCAGACGGTAAAGCGGCCTGTTTTGGCTCTAGATACCATATTGCAGGATGTGACGAAGGCCATCCTTCAACTCAGCGAGACCGAGAGACTCGACATGCCGTTGAAGTGAATCAATTCATTGCAGATACGAATATTATCAGTATTGATTTCAGGTTATTAAACACCAAAAAGCCCATTTTAGAGGCGAAAACTGTCGCCTCTGGAGCAAACCTAATCCCAAGCCGCGCCCCAAAAATCGATAATGCCAGTCGCAAACCCGCTGGCAACAATCAACAACCCAAGGTCAAAGTATTGGGGCTGGAGAAAATTCTCAATAGCCTAATGCGTGGTAGCGACTTAGCCCAGTCGAGTACCTTGATTGAGCTTGATACTGGTTATCAATTCAAAGCGAAGAATTTATTTGTTAACTTTGCCGAGGCTGAGCCCAGTGCTAATGCCAAAGAGGCAAAGCCTAAAATGTATTGGGGGACGATTTCACACCTAGATAAAGCGCTTGATTGGTTAAACCCATCTGATTGTAATGATATTGGCATTCCTATCGCTAAATATAAGTCGATATTATTAGAACGTTTTAAGGTATCAGAAGGACGTCAGTTAGAAGGTGCGGGGATTATCCTGTTTGGAAAATGTTTTTGGAACGCCAAGAAGACTCGCAAAATAATAGAACTGTGGAATGCAGACCGAATTTTTATCTCAGTACTAGAGGATTAATAACCTCATAATGGTTTGCGAATGCTAGTGTGGTTGTGAGTTGCAGTGGTGGTAGACATTGCACTAAGGCTTATAAGTATTAACAACCCCTGGGTCGATTATGACTCAGGGCTTTGTTAATCCTAACAGTTAACTGGGCTGCTATTTTGTATGCTTACTTTGGGCTAGACACGTGCCATACGTTTAAGCAGCATCAACCATAGGATAGGTAGCAGTAAGATATAGAAAAACAGCACTTTTGCACCGATATCACCGTAAAACAAGGTGTTGTTTACAAACCTGACGATGCCCATCGGATCCCATGGCATGTAATGCATATTACCGTGCAATAACATGGCAGCTAAAATCATAATGGTAATGGCAATCCATTGTCTTGCAGGCTCGTAACTTCTGATTATAAACGCAGGAATTAACGCTGCTATGCCGATACCAACAAAGTTCTGTGCAAGGTGCGCCAGCATTGGATATTCACTGCTATTAAACCACCACAATAAGTTGCCGGCAGCAGACTGGCCAATTGCCACGATAGTTAATGCATAATAGCCAATGCTAATGCACAGGCTGAGAATGACTAATTTGATGATATTCATTGATTTCCCTTTAGTTTGAACATTCCGTAAACGTTTTTTGCAAAGCGTTACAGCCACGAGTAGAGGCTATTTTTGTAGTATTGCATTATATCGGCTAAATGCCGCATCAAGATCGGCAATTAAATCGTCGGCATCTTCAAGTCCAATGTGTAAGCGTATTAATGGCTTGCTGTTGTCCCATTGGGTAGCCGTGCGGATATTGTTAATACCAAATACCCCTAAAATTAAGCTTTCGAAACCGCCCCATGAAAAGCCCATTTTAAAATGGTCCATGTTCTCAATAAAAGCCGTCACCGATGCTAAGTCGCCTTGCTTAAGCACAAACGAGAATAAGCCATTACCACTGCTAAAGTCGCGTTTAAAAAATTCGTGGCCTGGGCAAGTATCGAACGCTGGGTGACGCACATGATCGACTTCTGCACGAGTCGCCAACCAATTGGCTACTTTTAAGGCATTTTTATTATGCTGTGCCATACGCACCCCTAATGTACGTAAGCCTCGCGCGGCTAAATACACGTCATCAGGCGAGGTGGTTTGGCCCATTAAGTAACTGTTTTCGCGCAGTTGCTCCCAATGCTGTTCATTGGCAGTAGCCGTGCCCATCATCACATCAGAATGGCCGACAATGTATTTGGTGGCTGCTTGAATTGAGATGTCGACACCCATATCAAATGGGCGAGAATTAATTGGTGAGGCCCAAGTATTATCCAGCATCACAATAACGTTATGTTCGTGGGCGATACGACTGAGCGTTGGAACATCCTGCACTTCCATGGTGATAGAACCTGGTGATTCCAAAAATAACACCTTGGTGTTTGGACGAATTAACTCACGAATGCCATCGCCAATCATTGGGTCGTAATAGGTGGTTTCGATACCAAAACCCGCGAGCATTTTATTGCATAAGTCGCGTGTCGGTTCATAGGCGGTGTCGACCATTAATAAGTGGTCGCCACTTTTTAAAAATGCCAACAAAGCGCTGCTGATCGCGCCTGCACCCGAAGGGTATAATGCAGTACCCGCGCCGCCTTCAAGTTCGCATATGGCTTGTTGAAATGCAAAATGGGTTGGGGTGCCGCGACGACCATAAAACATTTCACCGTTGGTTTTGTTTTTAATCGCAAAACGCATCTCGTCCATGGTTTCGAACACCACTGTAGAGGCTCTAAATACGGGTGGATTGATAATGCCTTTGGTGAATTTTTTTTCGCGGCCAACGCTAACAATCTGGGTGGCGAGTTTATCGTCTTTGCTCATGTTGTTACTTCCATTATGTGTAGAGTCCACGGCTTATGCTTTAGCTAATTTTTATTAGAAAATATCAATGACATGGATAAATGCGCTACGGTGAGTGATATACCAAAGTTGATTATCCTAGCACCTACAAACGTAAATAAAAGC
Source organism: Shewanella sp. SG44-6 (assembly GCF_014164185.1). Lineage (NCBI taxonomy): Bacteria > Pseudomonadati > Pseudomonadota > Gammaproteobacteria > Alteromonadales > Shewanellaceae > Shewanella > Shewanella sp. SG44-6. Next base: position 13,743 of record NZ_JACJER010000032.1, read on the forward strand.
GCTTAAATGCTGTGGTTGACTATTTTTCATCACTCAAGGGTAACGTCAGGCATATTTCGACTCCTTCAATACCATTTTCTATCATGTTGCTAGCTTTAATCGTGCCATGATGGAAGTCGGTGACCAAACGAGCAATATACAAGCCTAAACCCAGATGTGGCTTGCCGTTTATACCTTGCGGCCTAATTGACACCATGGATTCAAAAATTTGGCTATTCATGTCTTTAGGCAATAAAGGACCAATATTACTGACTTTCAATATCGCCTGTTTATTGTATTGAGTCAGGCTGACAGTAATCGCGCTGGCGGGCTCATGAAACTCAATCGCGTTGTTGATCAGTTTATCCATTAATTGAGCAATATATTCCGGAACACCGTCGCAAAACAGGGTTTTATCTTCAATATGCACGGTAAATACTTGATCTGGATAGGTGATTTGATAGCCTTGCATGCAACCACTGATGACCTTCTTTAATGAAAAGTGGCAGCTTTCAGCTTGGGTTAAACTGGCTTCTAAGCGGGTAGCTTCGCTTAGGTTATTTAAAATAAGATGCAAGCGACTGACGCCTTCCTGAGCGCGATTAACATATTTTTGCGATTGGTCATCAAGTTGTTGTAAACCCAAATGCTCAAGCGAGCTGCGAACCACGGCAACTGGGGTGCGCAGTTCATGCGACAAGCGCGATGACATATTTTCCAAATAATGTGTGTACTGACCTAAACGGCTGACAATACTCGAAAAACTGCGGGACAAGTCACCGATTTCATCACGATTTTTTGAAGCGACAATTTGCTGCCTTACCCGGCCTTGACTGTCGATGGCGAGTTCAGCCTGATCACGCAGACGACGGATGCGACTTGAAATACTGGAAGCAAAGATAAACAAGGCTAATGTGCCCATGCTCATAATGGTCAAGATAACGTTAAACAGCTTTTCTAATGCGCGGTTACGTAGGCTGCGAATACCGTGAGTGGTTTCCTCTGCTATTACTACGCCCATGACTTTATCGTCAATCCATATTGGGCTGGCCGCGGCCAGTACCACCGCTTTATTATCTGGGGTGAGGCGCCATGTTGAGCCTTGCTTACCGCTTAAGGCTTTTTCAATGTGGCTGCCGGTGAGTTCGGTAGAGTCTTGCAGCGAATCGATAAAGTCTTGCGGTGGACGGGTTAATATTTTGTAGTACAGCGGCAATATATATTGCTGCTTGACGTGCTGCCAAAACGAGTCTGCTTGATTGACGTCTAGGTCATCCGCCCACGTATTGGATGATGAACGAATATCGCCCGATTTAGCCAGTACTCGGCCGTGATTATCGACCACCCAAATGCGTGAGCTGTTATGGCTCATGCCTTTAATAATGCTTTCAATTTCAGGTGAGGGCACAAGTACCGTGCCTAAACTGGCGACGGAATCGGTGGCTGATGTGCCGATGATATTCACTAATTGCCGAGTTTTGGCATCGTTGACATTATGAATCGCAAAGCCTAGTTTACTGCCGACCATTTCCAGTGGCAGCCTGAATTCAATATTGTAACCTTGCTCTGTCTTGAGCCATTGTCCTTGAATACGCACTTCTGGACTGACGGGCATAGATTGGCTGGGATCAGCGGGTAATTCAAATGCACTTAACCAGCCACTTTGAGTGTTGGCAATAATATAACGCCTGAACTGACCGTCGGGCGATTGAGTGGCCATGACTAAATGATCGTTTCTGTCGATGCGCAAACTTTTACGGCTACGAAAAACGACATTTTGATCAGTGACATTAAAAAATCCATACAGGTAACCGCCGTATTTACCCACCATATGGTTAAAGCTGATATCAATTGGCTCAGATTTATTACGTTGATAAAGCACATGTTCATCAGAGTAGTTTAAGGTGCGGTGTTGGTATAAGTCCCAATCTGTGAGTTTGCCATCAAGTTGGATCGGGCCCGCTAACGGGTATGCGTATAAGTCGCGACCTTCTTCAACTTGGTTTAAAAAGCTGGCTTGGTTGTCAAATAATTTAGGTCGCTCATGTAAGGCGGTGGCAAGTGCCTGAGTGGTACCTTCCAACGTTTTTTCTTGGCCATAGCGCAAGTACTTTTCCATTTCCCACACATATTCATACCCAAGCCAAGGTAGGCAGAGCAAAAAAAGTGACAAAATGACAACTTTGGCGCGCAGTCCTATAGGTAAATTCATCGGTTAAATATTGTCCCAGCGATAACCCATACCATACACGGTATCGATACAGTCAAACTCGGAGTCGATAGCGATAAACTTTTTACGAATGCGTTTTACATGTGAGGTGATAGTACTGTCGTCAACGTAAATTTTGGCTTCTTGCATTAAATCTTGGCGACTGCGCACATGACCTGGATGTTTTGCCATAGCGTGTACCATCCAAAATTCGGTCACCGTCAGCTCTATTGGCAGCGATTTCCAATAAACCTGAATACGGTTGCCATCAATGGTGAGGTGACCGCGCTCGAGTAAGTTGTCTTCAATGGGGCTTGAGCCTATGAGTTCTGAACGGCGAAACAGTGCTGCAATACGCGCCAATAAATGAGGAAAACTGACATCTTTGGTTAAGTAGTCGTCAGCGCCTAAACGTAGGCCACAAACGGTATCAAAGTCGCTGTCTCTGGCGGTTAAAAAGATAATCGGTAAGCTACTCGACATCGCCCGAAGTGACTGGCATAGGGTAAAACCACCATCAATTTCATGTTCCAAACCAATATCAATAATGGCTAGGTCAGGTAAACGACCATTAAAGGCGAGCATAGCTGCGGGGCGGTTTGCATAAGCTTGCACGCTATATCCTTGCTGTTGCAGGACATCTTTATAGTTTTCGCGGATAGCGGCTTCGTCTTCAACAATGGCAATTCGTTTCATGGGATGATTTCAATTAATGAGCTGATAAATAGATACAGTGCTGACTATACAGGATTTTATCAACCAAAAAAGCCGTCTACGGCAATTGCCATATTGTTGCCACATTTGATCGCCACATTGCCATTTTTGCTCCCCAATAAAGCCATCTATGAGGTGTTTAATAGCGACATAGCGTTAATCCGCAACGCATTAAATGATGCATTGATGATAACGAACGTTTTTTAAACAACCGCTAAAGGGATTCTTTATGAAAAAGCAACTTATTGCCGCAACGATGATCACTACCATGATGGTATCAAATGTCAGCTGGGCCAATGACACTGATACTACCGATGAACGCGAACATACCGAAGAGCTAGTGGGTTTGAGCTCTGGGATTTTACTTGGTGCTGTGATTGGTGGGCCTGTTGGGGCCATTATTGGTGCATTTACCGGTACTTTTATTGGTAAGTCGGTTGGTGATGATGCTGAGCTTACCGTGCAGAAACAGCAACTGGTAGATCAAGAACAGCAATTGGCTCAAACCAATGAGCAATTAATGGCTCTGAATGCCAAGCAGCAATCCTTGGAGCAAGTGTCTGAAAAGTATTATCAATTACAGTCTAATTTAACCGAACAACAAGCCAACCAATTGCAGACGCTTAATGAGCTCACCATAGGTATGAACGTGCAGTTTAAAACCGGATCGAGCCACATTGAACCGCTATTTGAACAACAGCTAGATAATGTGGCTTATATGATGAACTTATCACCTGAATTAACCATTGATCTAACCGGTTATGCCGATCGCCGTGGTGATAATGATTTTAACCAAGCCTTGTCTGAGCAGCGCTTAGCTGAAGTGACGCAATATTTGGTGATACAAGGAATAGCACGTGACCGTTTGCATGGACAAGCTTATGGCGCGACATCGCCAATGCATCAAGAACAAAATTTTGAAAATGACTTTTTTGATCGTCGAGTAACGCTCAAGTTAATGGCGCCGGGTGCTGAACTCGCGGCTAACTAAACGCCGAGCACTGTTTTGCATATTTGTTTGCAAAACGCAGTGCCAAACAATGTCACTAAGTCGATTTTTCTTTTTGTTTTAATGATTACTCATGTCGGCGCAAACAATGATGTTGGCGCTTATACCCAAGCCTCCTGAAGTCAATATGAGCAGGTTGTTTGGGTATCTAAGGGTAAGGAGCTACATATGCGCCCGTTTTTTTTGATGCCACATTTTTCTGTAAAGCATGTCTATAAATTACTGTGTTTCGGTTTGTTATTTGTCATTTATGCCTGTGTTACAAGGGCATTTGCCTCACCGTCTGGATATCAAGATAACGATATCAGCCAAGGAACCTTAGTCTATTCTACCCAAAACCAAGTTATACAAGCCTTAGCGCTGGATACACAAGTGAGCATGGATGTGTCGGGTTTGCTTAATCGTGTCACGGTTAAGCAAGTGTTTATCAATGATTCAGATCAATGGGTTAACGGGCGATATGTCTTTCCGCTACCCGAAAATGCCGCCGTTGATAGCATGCAGTTACGCATAGGTGACAAGATTATAGCGGGTAAAATCCAACCTAAGAAGCAAGCATTACAGACGTTTGAGACCGCTAAAAAACAAGGTAAACAAGCCAGTTTATTACAGCAACAGCGTCGTAACTTATTTTCATCAGATGTGGCCAATCTTGCTCCGCATGAGCAGTTAATTGTTGAGATCAGTTACCAGCAACAGGTTGAATACCGCGATGGGATGTTTAGTTTACGTTTTCCATTAGCGATTACGCCGCGTTATAACCCGCAAGGGGATCATAATAGCGAGCCGCAACAGCAAACCAGGCCGTCTAGCCATAATGAGGTGAAGCCTATAGTTCAAGCCCATTCTCAACTGATGGTTAATATGCAAGTAAACATAGATGCAGGGTTTGAATTGAACTCGCTAAACAGTCTGTATCATCCAATTAAACAGTCAAGTCATGGTCATTATTACAATGTGAGCTTTGCAGGTAAACAAATTGCCGACCGTGATTTTGTGCTGCAATGGCAAGCTAATGTTGGCGCATTACCGCAAGCGGCGACATTTTATCAAACTGGCAAAACCCATGTGACAGATAATAGTATTGACTTTACTGATGCGAAAAATGTTGCAGGGGCAGAGCAAAGACAAGCCAATCCCGTAGATAATAATTTGTACTCGTTAGTGATGTTAATGCCGCCCAGTGTCGAGGTGAGTGAGCAACATCTTATCGCCAGAGAACTGATTTTAGTTATCGACACCTCTGGGTCTATGTCTGGTCAATCGATTATTCAAGCCAAACAAGCATTACAATTTGCCCTTGCTGGGCTGCGTGATATCGACAGTTTTAATATCATTGAATTTAACAGTGACGTCAGTATGTTGTCGGCAACACCATTGCCTGCCAATAGTCGTAATATCAATCGAGCAAATCGGTTTATTCAGTCATTAGACGCTAATGGTGGCACCGAAATGCGCGGTGCATTACAAACCGCGCTGGTGGACAGTGTCCAAACACCACAAAACGATCAAACTGCTAAGCATAACGAGTCCATGTTGCGTCAGGTTATTTTTATGACAGATGGTGCTGTGGGTAATGAACATGAACTGTACCAATTGATTAGTAATCAATTAGGTGACAGTCGATTATTTACTGTTGGCATTGGCTCTGCACCTAATTCAGACTTTATGCGCCGAGCCGCCACTATGGGCCGTGGCACATTTACCTATATTGGTGATGAGGCTGAAGTGCAGCAAAAAATTGAGCAGTTGTTACATAAAATTGAGCAACCAGTGCTTACTAATATTGGTTTGTATTACCTTGATGGCAGCGTACCGGATTACTGGCCAACAACCATTAGCGACTTGTACCAAAACGAACCACTTTGGGTCAGCATTAAATCGGCATCACACCAGCAGCAACCGATTATTGTCTCAGGTAATATCAATGGTCAGTATTGGCAACAACAGCTTGATTTTGATGATAATCAAGCAGCAAAAGGCATTGATCTATTGTGGGCGAATGCGCAAATCACCTCACTCGAATTGTATAAAGACAGTAGTAATCGTCAACGTGTTGATAAACAAGTGGAAGCGTTAGGCATCCTGTATCACCTAGTGACCAGCCAAACCAGTTTAGTTGCAGTAGACGTGACACCGGTAAATCCATTAATTGATAGCCCTATTGACGTGCAATTACAGAATCATCTGCCACATGGTTTGCAAGCGGCACCATCGTCGCAAGTGCTGCCTCAAACGGGAACCGCCAGTCGCTTATGGTTATTAATCGGTTTTAGCTTATTAGGCTTGGGCTTACTGCACTATTTATGGTTAAGACAACGTTTACCAGGGCAGGTGTTAGTGATTGAATCAGATGATTAAACGGGAGCTAAATGATGCAGCGAACTATATCACCGACCAAACACTGGATTGTGATTGTGCTGATGAGCGTGCTGGGATGCGGACTATTAATACAGGGAGGTTATATGCAAGCTAAAGCCCATTTTGCGCAATTTTTGATTGAGCGTGCCTTTGAGCAAACCTTAGTGGATAACCAACCACATAAACCTTGGTCGTGGGCCGACACTCATCCCGTGGCGAAAATGCGCGTATTGCAACAGCAAACCGATGGTTTTCAGCCCTTAGGTAGCGATCTGTATGTGCTCGCTGGGGCCTCTGGGCGTAATTTGGCTTTTGGCCCGGGTTTGATGCTAGGCGGCGCTGGGTTAGGGGAGCAGGGGAATACCATTATAGCGGGTCATCGTGACAGTCACTTTATGCGTTTACAATATGTAAAATTGGGCGACATCATCGAGCTATATAGTACCGAGGGGGAGCGAGTGTTATATCAAATAACGGCCACCGAAGTGGTGCATGAAACTGACATGAAGGTGCTTGCTCCTACGGCAGAAAAACACTTAACCTTGATCACCTGTTATCCGTTTGATCAACTCTCTGGTAATGCCGAATATCGTTATATTGTTGAAGCTAAACCTATCGATACGCAGCCGTTATACAGCTAAGCTATTAGCGTCTATAAGCTTATGGTCAAGCTTGGCAAGCTTGACCCTTATGCAATGGTGATGAATGTTAAATCTAAACTTGAGTCAATAAGCTGTTGAGAGTATCTGGCTTTATCGCCCAAAAAAAAGCAGAGTCCACTATATAACTATTAGGGACTCTGCTTTTTACCTCAGACAAGCTGCGGTTAGGCTCTCATGGATTTTTCACCACGGGCTAAACCTACTACACCAGAACGTGATATTTCAATCACCTTGGTCATGTCGGTGAGCGCGTGGATAAATGCATCAATTTTATCGCTGGTGCCAACCATCTGCACGGTATAGATATTGGAAGTTACATCGACAATTTGACCACGAAAAATATCTGCAGTGCGTTTGACTTCTTCGCGTTGATCGCCTTGAGCTTTCACTTTTACTAAAGCAATTTCACGTTCAATGTGGGGTGACTCAGTAATATTAGCCACTTTCAAAATATCAATAAGCTTGTGCAATTGCTTTTCAATTTGCTCGAGAATATTGGCATCTGCAATCACGGTAATATTTAAACGTGACAAGGTTGTATCTTCAGTTGGCGCTACAGTTAAGCTTTCAATGTTGTAACCGCGCTGAGAAAATAAACCTACCACTCGTGATAATGCGCCTGGTTGGTTTTCAAGTAATACAGAAATAATACGACGCATTAGCTTTTCTCCGTCTTGGTTAGCCACATTTCGTTCATTGCACCGCCTCGAATGAGCATTGGGTATACGTGTTCAGTCTCGTCGACACTGATATCAACAAAGACTAATTTATCTTTCATTGCCAATGCTTCAGCTAGTTTTGATTCTAATTCATCAGGGTGATTGATGTTCATACCAACATGGCCATAAGCTTCGGCGATTTTGGCGAAATTAGGTACAGAGTCCATATAGGATTGCGAATGACGACCGGAATAAATCATGTCTTGCCATTGTTTTACCATGCCAAGAAAGCGGTTGTTTAAGTTAATAATTTTCACCGGAGTGTCATATTGCAGTGCGGTAGAAAGCTCCTGAATATTCATTTGGATAGAACCATCACCTGTGACGCATACTACCGTTTCCTCAGGAAACGCCATTTTAACGCCCATTGCCGCAGGCAAACCAAAGCCCATAGTGCCTAATCCACCCGAGTTAATCCAACGGCGAGGTTTATCAAAAGGGTAATACAAGGCAGCAAACATTTGATGTTGGCCGACATCTGACGCCACATAAGCATCGCCATTAGTCAGTTTGTATAAGGTTTCAATCACTTGCTGTGGTTTGATTCTGTCGCTGGTGCGATCAAATTCTAAACTTTGGCGTGAGCGCCAAATTTCAATATCGCTCCACCAAGCAGCCATAGCGGTCGCATCATTGGTGTCGTTCGTTTCATCGAGTAAATCTAACATAGCGTCTAGAATATTATCGGCAGAACCCACAATCGGAATATCGACCCGAACCGTTTTAGAAATAGATGATGGATCAATATCGATGTGCAAAATGGTTGCGTTAGGGCAATATTTTTCAACATTGTTGGTGGTGCGGTCGTCAAAACGGACCCCAATACCAAAGATTAAATCGGTATTATGCATTGCCATATTGGCTTCATATAAACCATGCATCCCCAACATGCCTAAACTTTGTTTGTGGGTGCCAGGAAATGCACCTAAGCCCATTAGGGTACTGACCACTGGGATGTTTAAGCGCTCTGCAAGCGCCAGAATTTGCGCGTCACAACCCGAAATTATCGCGCCACCACCGACATATAACACAGGTTTTTTAGCCGCTAATAAAGCTTGCAAGCCGCGACGGATTTGGCCTTTATGACCAACCGTTGTTGGATTGTATGAGCGCATTTTTACGCTGTCGGGATAAATATAATCATGCAGTATATCTGGGCTTAAGCAGTCTTTTGGCAAGTCAATTACCACAGGGCCTGGGCGACCTGTTGCTGCAATAAAGAAGGCTTTTTTGACTGTTTCAGGAATGTCTTTAGCGTCGGTTATTAAAAAGCTGTGTTTTACGATAGGACGTGAAATACCAATCATGTCACATTCTTGGAAGGCATCATTACCAATCAAATTACTCGGTACTTGACCAGACAGCACTACTAGCGGAATTGAATCCATGTACGCGGTGGCAATCCCGGTAATTGCGTTGGTTGCACCAGGGCCTGAGGTCACAAGTACCACGCCGACTTTTCCGGTAGCGCGTGCGTAGCCATCTGCCATGTGCACGGCAGCTTGCTCATGACGTACTAAGATGTGTTCGATACCAGATATTTTGTGCAGAGAATCGTAAATGTCTAACACCGAACCGCCGGGGTAACCGAAGATATGGCTGACACCTTCATCAATTAATGAGCGCACGATCATACTCGCGCCAGAAAGCTTTTCCATGAAATACATCCTTATTAAGTTACCGTATGGTAAACAGTATCTTGTATACAACGACGGTAATCGTTTTATCAATAAGCTTGAAGGATAATTCAAACTCGAAGATTGAATATTGCTGTCGTAATATTCAATGGCTGGTTTTATCGTTACTGAAGCAGTAACTTGCCTCCATCTTATGTAAATTTATTTTTACTGCAACCCCTTTGGTTAATTATTTTTGTTTGTTGAAATAGTTTCATGTTTATGATTTTTATTTAGGAGTTGAAAGCCGTGGGTGTTTATCAATAAAGCGCCGCACTATTTATACTGAAGTTAACAGCTAAATATTAGCGACTTAGCAACCTAATTAGCGGTCGAATGTGGCATTGCAGGAAGCTACTTAAGTGTATGGAGATGAAGATCGAGTTCAGCTGAGTTTCAATTCATATGTGAAAATAGCGTGTTTGATTTGTTTTACTTTTGCCGTGGTCATAACGATTTTGCTTGGTACAGTCATTTAATCGCTGCTGAGCCAGGGATTGGTGAATCAAGATTACACACTTGGATGATGGGCTATATATTGGGTGGTTTTTTTTATTACTAGTTGGATAAGTGCTGCGATTTTCTTTGCTGTTTATTGATGAATATGTGCTAAACAACAAGGCCAGAGAGTCACTGGGAAGTTACCAGATTAGTACCTTGTTCTCATCATTATTAATCAATGAGTTAAGCTAAGGGGAGGGTTGACTGTTTTGGCACTCTCATAAGAAAAAAGCCACCGATATCGATGACTTTATTTGTGGTAATACTTTATTCATTAAAGGGTCTTATTTTTCGATAAGGTACTTTGAAAAAACTGACATAGCCCGACTAATAAAATAGCGCCAAGCATCAAGGCTGCAAAAGGCACAGCGGTACCGTCATAAAAATACGCCAGCAGTGGCCCCGCAACTGCGCCAAAACCAAAGCGTAGCGTACCAATCACTGCGGTGGCAGTACCGGTTTCTTGCTTGAATTTCATTAATACAATGGCGTCGGCATTGACTGACATCACCCCTAGCGAGCCCATTAAAGGAATAAGCATTAACACGGTAAAATGATAACTTAAATCGAGTAAATTAACGGCTAGCAAGCCAGTTGCGGCAATGACTCCGAAGAATGTTGATACATGTAACATCCGTTTGGAGCCGAATCGGCTAACCACTCTAGAGTTGACAATGTTGGCGAGCATCAAGGCTCCCACATTGGTGCTAAATAAAATCGCAAACAGCGATTTATCTAAATTAAACACTTCCATGTAGATAAAAGGCGAAGCGGTTAAGTAACAAAAGAACGCAAATGAAGTTAATACACCGCTGGATAAATTCAGTTTGACGCCATTGCGAGCAAAGACTGTGTAGTAGCCGCCTAAAAAGGTCTTTTGACTACGACTGCCTAGGTCTTTATCGCTGGGCATTTTTAGTTTAAATAATACTAAGACTAATAATGTGATGGCATAACAACTTTGGCTTAAGAAGATAAGATGCCAATCGCCGAGTTCCATTATCAAACTGCCCAAAGTAGGTGCAAGTAATGGCGCTAACATCATAATAAGGCTGACATAAGACATGCCTTTGGCGGTATTGTCGCCATAAATCTCTTTAATGTAGCCAGGCACCACAACCGTGGCAGCAGCACCAATCAGAGCTTGTGCAAAACGCAATATCAAAAATTGTTCAATACTGGTACTTAATGCAATAAGTAAGCTAATAATCGTGAAGCCTAATAAGCCAAATATGACCAGTGGACGTCGGCCTATCTTATCGGCCAATGGGCCAAATATCAGCATGCCTAATGCATAGCCCGCCAGATAAATACTCAGCGATTGTTGCACTGTCGTGATGTCGGTATCAAACCCTAAGGCCAATGTAGACATCGCTGGTAAGTACATGTCGATGGCTAAAGGAGTGATGGCGACAATCGCGGCAAGCATAGGTATTAACATCGCTAAGTGGGGAATACCCGCTGATACTGGAGATGAGTTGGACTTTGATGGCGATACCACGGGAACCTCATGTGCTTTGTGCGTTTTTGCTGAAAATGGCGAAAAATTTTCGTTAGTTTACCACGCTATGGCGCATTTTCTGAGCCTGAATTTGTAATGAATAATTTAGCTAAATAGCATTTACATTAAGGCAATAGAGTGAATTCAAATAGAACAAAAATGCAACATTTTTGTCATTAAAACTTCACCTTGATTGTCTAAGTTGTTGGCATTATTTTGCATAACTTAATTCGGAACTTTAGTTTATGAAACGCTTCCCTCAAGGTAAAACGGCACTACTGGTTTCTTCAATCATGGCCACAATGTTGCTAACGGCATGCAATGGTGACGATGGACAAGCGGGGGCTCAGGGCATGGATGGCATCAATGGAGACGTTGGTTTGTCAGCCCTGGTTGCGTTAACCTCGCTTGCTGTCGGCGATGCACAATGTCCATTCGGCGGCCAGCAAATTGAAACCGGAGTAGACATCAATAGTGATGGTGTTTTAGATGCAAGTGAAGTTGATGCGGCGCAAACACAAATAATGTGTAATCAAGCCCATAATACTCTGAGCGCTGATTTAGTGGGGCGTTATCAATCAGGTGTTTATGGTCTTAGTGCCGCAGAAATTGTTGATTATCATCCGGCAAGCCAAAGCGCATTTGTCGTCAATGCTCAAAGTGGCAAAGTTGATGTGGTTGATTTATCGATGTTAACTCAAGCGCCGGTTTACGCTGAAGCCGGTTACAGTTTAAATAATCTCAGCAAAAAAACGGATTTAAATATCAGTGTCGATACTGGCTTAACTTTATTAGGCGCAGTTAACAGCGTCAGTGTATCGGGTAATTTACTCGCCGCAGCCGTTGAGCGAGCTGACGCCTTAGGTAATGCGACCCAAGGTAATGGCATTGTTGCATTTTATCGTTTATCAGACAGTGAGTTACCCCAGTACTTGTCATTTGTTGACGTTGGAGCATTACCCGACAATGTCGTGTTCAGCCCTGACGGTAGCATGTTATTAGTCGCCAACGAAGGTGAGCCAAATAGTGCTTATGACATCGACCCTGAAGGCTCTATCGCGTTAATTGCAATCACTAATGGTGTGCCTGCCACAACGGCTACCCTAATCGATTTCAATGATTTTAATGTTGGTGGTTCACGTAATGCAGAACTGAGTCCATTGATTAAGATCAATGGCCCTGGAGCGAGTGTCGCGCAAGATTTAGAGCCTGAATATATTGCCGTGTCGCCAGACAGCCAAACAGCTTATGTCAGTTTACAAGAAAATAACGCCATTGCAGTGATTGATATCAAGGCGGCAGCGGTAAAAAATATTATTGCTTTAGGGCTTAAAGACTTTGGCTTAGACGCCAATAAAATCGATGCCAGTGATAAAGATGATGCCATAAATTTACAGGCTTATGCTGGGGTGTATGGTATGTATCAGCCAGATACGATAGCCAGTTATCGCTGGAATAATACTGATTTTATTGTCACTGCCAATGAGGGGGATTCACGGGATTACGCCGGTTTTTCCGAAGAGGCTCGTGCAGCAGATCTAAGCTTAGATCCAAACCATCCACAATTTGCTGCAGTGCAAGATAAAACACAGCTTGGGCGCTTAAAAGTCACTACCAGTATGGGTGATGACAACAATGATGGCTTAATGGATAAAATTGTTGCTTATGGCGGGCGTTCATTTTCGATTTGGACTGCTGATGGCCAGCAAGTATTTGACAGCGCCGGTGATTTTGAGCGAATTACGGCTGCGATACTGGCAATGAACTTCAATAATAATAACGATGAAAACAAAGGTGATAGCCGCAGTGACGATAAAGGTCCAGAGCCAGAGGCACTCGCTCTTGGCCAAATAGGCTCACGTACTTATGCCTTTATTGGTTTAGAGCGTACCTCTGGATTTATGATTTACGATATAACTAATCCATTTGCCGTATCGTTTGTCGATTATGTCAGCAACCGTAACTTTGATGCTGATTATGTCATTGATACCGATACTGGTGAGGTTGAAGGTGATGCAACATTAGCAGGTGATTTAGGCCCAGAAGGGATGAAGTTTATTGCCAGCCAATATAGCCCGACAGGCTTGCCATTGTTACTGATTGGTAATGAAGTTAGCGGCACCACAACTGTGTATCAACTAAAATTACAGTGATGCATTGATGCTTTTTTATCATCAAAGCGAATAACCGTGTAGCGATTGTGAGTATCTAACAAGCTGAGCATAATATGCTCGGCTTTTTTTGCTGCGTATGTCCCGTCCCGAAATATGTTTATTTATCGCAGGTGAATATGTCGTAATTAATTTGAAATAAAACTATGATAACAACCTAGATTATAAGTATTGAGGTTGTTGTGGTACTGAGTCGTTTGTATGATTTTATGCCAGGTTTAGAGACCTTCTCTCGTTACGAGCGAAGCTGGCTCAAGGATGATGTTCGCGCCGGTTTGTCTGTTGCCGCGGTTGCGTTACCTGTGGCAATTGCCTATGCGCAATTAACCGGAGTGAATGCCGCGGTGGGGTTGTACTCTTGCGTGTTACCTATGATCATCTACGCTTTATTTGGCACCTCAAGACAACTTATTGTTGGTCCCGATGCGGCAACTTGTGCGGTTATTGCTGCGGTAGTGACACCTTTAGCGGCCGGCGACAGCCTTAAACATTGGCAATTAGTGATGACCATGACCGTGATGACCGGTTTTTGGTGTTTAATCGCCAGTCGATTTAAATTAGGTGTATTAGCAGACTTTTTATCAAAACCTATTCTAATGGGACTACTCAATGGTGTCGCCATTACCATTATTGTCGGCCAATTTTCAAAAATATTCGGTTTTACCTTTGATGAAAAATACTTACTTGAACGCTTAGGTGGTGCGCCAAGCTATTTGTCGCAAACCCATATTCCGACGCTATTGATGGCCATCCTTACTGTAATTGTCTACTTTGCAATGAAACGCTTTAAACCAACTTGGCCTGCGTCGATGTTTGCTATTGCCGTTGGCGCCGCTTTAGTGTGGCTTTTCCACTTAACCGACTATGATATTGCGGTGATTGGAAGCGTGGCAGGAGGAATGCCATCATTTCAAACACCAGTGTTTAATATCGGTATCGCTCGTGAGTTAGTCATGCCGGCGCTCAATTTAGCGATGGTGAGTTTTGTCAGTATGATGCTTACCGCCCGCAGCTTTGCTGCTAAAAATGGTTATGACATTGATGCCGATAAAGAATTTAAAGCCTTAGGCTTAGCCAATATTGCTTCTGCTCTCTCGCAAGGTTTTGCCGTTAGTGGCGCAGATTCTCGTACTGCTGTAAATGATGCTAATGGCGGAAAAACCCAATTAGTGTCCGTGATTGCGGCGGTATTGATCGCTATTGTGGCGGTGTTTTTAACCACGCCGTTAGAGTTTATTCCCAGTGCAGCATTGGGCGTTGTGTTAGTGATAGCCTCAATACATCTTATCGATCTGAAAGCGCTGTGGGGATTACGTTTACGCGATCGCCAAGCATTTTATTTGGCCTTAACAACTTTCTTTGCTGTTCTGTTTGTTGGCGTTATTCCCGGAATTACCCTTGCGGTGCTATTGGGATTGTTTCAGTTTTTACGAACGGTCATGCGACCAACAGATCAAGTGCTCGGGCTTGATGCCAAAGGTATTATTCGTAGCGTTGATAGCAGTGATAAAGCCGCATCTGTGCCTGGTGTGTTCATTTATCGATTTAATTCTCCACTGACTTATTTTAATGCCACCTACTTTAAACGACGTCTGCTTGAACGATTTGCTCGTCAGAATCAACAAGAAACCATTGAGTGCGTGATTATCGATGCGGTGCCATGTTTTACCCATTTAGATTTGAGCGTGATGGCCATGTTGACCGACATCAATGCATTATTGCGTAAACGCGGAGTGAGTTTGGTATTGGCAGGGCGTAAACGACAATTAATTAGTTGGTTTGAACAAACCGATATGGTGTCTGGAGAAGAAGGCATTACAATTCATTCAGACTTATATCTCGCGTTAAAGATGCACCAAAGTCATGTTGCTGCTTATGAGTCTCAACGCTTAGATGATGCTGATCAGGATGGTTCGACAGAGGTGATACTGTCACATAGCCAAATTTAACCATTAGGGTTCGCTGTTGTTGTGTGTTAGGTTTGATTAAGTTAATGAATTTAAATGCTTTTAATAAGTGTTGTTCAGAGCGTATTTATTATATAAAATCGCCAAAAATAACCAAGGTATGGCAATCATACCTTGTAATGACGCCCCCTCGAAAATCAGGCCCTTAATTTCCTTCCAGGGCCCTTGAGTAAAGTAAAAAGCGTAGTCTTTCTGTTGGATGTGGCATGTATGGTTTCGCAAGTAAGTGAAGCAATGCTGGATGTGATCGCAGATGCGTTAGTCGATAAAGGGTATATCCTCTTATCAGATATCATTCCTGATTATGTAAGTCTGGCCTTGCTTGAAAAAGTGCAAGCTCAGCGCGATATTGATTTTAAACAAGCCGCCGTTGGTCGAGGTCTTGAGCAACAAATTAATCCTGATATTCGTTCGGATAAAATTAGCTGGCTAGACAATCAAGACCCTATTGACCGTGAATATTTGTCGATGATGAGTCAACTTAAAGATGGCCTTAATCGTCGTTTGTTTATGGGGCTATTTGACTTTGAAAGTCATTACGCAGTTTATGAGCCGGGGGCATTTTATAAAAAACACCTCGATGCGCTACACGGCAGCCAAAACCGCATTCTATCGACAGTCTTTTTCTTAAATTCTGACTGGCAGGAAAACGACGGTGGTGAGTTGATTATTTATGATGAATTTGATTTAGCTCTAGAAGTGGTTAATCCTAAAATTGGAACCTTGGTGCTGTTTTTAAGTGAACGTTTCCCTCATGAAGTGAGACCGACAATGAAAACTCGCAACAGTATTGCTGGATGGTTTAGGGTTAGCCACGCTAATCATGGCTTTTAATCATATCGCTGTCAGCCTGGTGCTGTGATAAGCCCTTTTTAAGATAATCTTTTAGTCACAACAGAAAACAATGTTTTTAGAATATCAATAAAAACATTGTTGCCGTTGGCTGTATATCTATATGCAGTTAAGGTAATGTAACCTATCAACAACAGGAGCATTAACTTGAGCTGGATTAATAGACAAGATTGCTTAATTGGCGAGCATGTTATTTTAGAACCATTATCATTAGAGCATGTTGCTGGTTTAATTTTAGCTGCTAACGACGGTGAATTGTGGACCTTATGGTACACAAACATCCCCGATGCTTCGGGAATGAAAGCGTATGTCGAGTTTGCACAAGCCAGTGAAAACCGAGGCGAAGCTGTTGCATTTGCCGTGCGTGATAAAGTGTCTGGTAACATTGTTGGTAGCACTAGAATTTGTCATTGGGATCAACCCAATCGCAGACTTGAAGTTGGCTACACTTGGTATGCTAAATCCTATCAGCGTACGGCCATAAATACCGAATCTAAGTTATTAATACTCCGTTATGCTTTTAATACCTTAGACGCCATAGCGGTTGAATTTAGAACTCACAGGCATAATCTTGCCTCACGAAATGCGATTGAACGACTCGGTGCCAAGCAAGATGGCATATTACGCAATCATAAAATCTTAGCTGATGGTACTATTCGTGACACGGTCGTGTTTTCGATTCTTGAAACCGAATGGCCTCTAGTGGAACCGTTTTTAACATCTCGTTTAACGCATTATCAATCTTAACATTACCGACTAATTTCTAAACATGAAGGGAAAGAACCATGAATAAATCTGCTATGTGGATTTTTACTGTATCGGCACTTTGCGCCAGCATGACCGCACGTGCAGAAGATGCTGCAGAAAAGGCATTTACTGATGAGTTAATCGAATGTGCAGCTTATTATCAAATTAGCTCTGAAGCGATTGGTGCGATGAATGCACCACAAATGAAAGCAGTCGGAGACCGTTTAAAAACGTCTGCAGTTGATGCGGTTGCTATTGCGGGAAAGTATCGCGCGCCTGCGCAAGTTGAAAAAGATGTGATTGCCGCTAAACAACAGCAAATCGATAAATTAGCCGGCTCGAATAACTTAGGTGGACTGATGGCAAAGTACAAAGATTCTTGTAAATCCATTGTCACTGAACCACAAAAACGCTTAGATTATTGGACTATGGCGACCATGTAATGGCGTCATATTAAGTGAATATAAATAACCACGTATAGTTTTCTATCGTGGTTATTTTTTTAGCCATTGTCCTTGGGGCGTTTGGATCATATGCCCAGGTTCTGCTGCTTCAATGGCTTTTTGCGCCGCGAGTGTCGCGACTTCATCAATGCTCACGCTATGTCGTTTGGCGATTGATTGATAATAGTATTTCCGTTTAGCATTAACGGATAATACTAGCTGTTTTGCCTCAGGAGTGTCGATAATTAACCCTAAATAACCATTCGGTTGCTCACCCACTATTCTTGCTGCTTTAGCCTCTTGCAATGTCATTGACCACGCACTAGCACTCCATAATAAACTGGTTAAGCATAGGGCTGTAGCGAAAGTGAAAGTTGATTTCATCTTGATCACCTCTGCTTAAAATAACTCATCATTTTCGAGTAAACTATTGAGTTCTTTATCCACTCTAATTTTAATTTCATGCTCAATTTTTACATTTAAGTTAATCACGATAGGCTTATCGGGCGGTTCTATTTTTACTGTTGGCGTACAAGCTGATAGGCATAACGATGCCATTATGGTGCTGATACTGATTAGATAAAGCGATGAATATTTCACGTAGACGATCCTTTTATGCTGCTATTGGATTTTTGTTTCAATCTTGTTTTGTAGTTGATTGCCAATCTGGGTGCTTTTGTATAATTGAATCAGGTTTTCTTGATGAGTGTAATTGAGGTGGACAGGTCGCTCAATTCCGCGGCTGTTACCTTTAACACCCAAGTTAAGCACGGCATCTCCATTGGGCGTCATGTCAAATGTGCTCGCCAACTCAGTGTAGTTAAGATGCTCAAGTGCGGTAAATACCAATCCAAGATAGGGTTGAGATAATTCTAGTCTATCTATGGCAGGATTTCCGGCTACTTCAATTAATCCTCCAGGCTTACGCGCTGCAAGTTTGCCACCGGATATTGTCACTTTGCCATCAGTTAATTCTGCAGGGAGTACGCCATCAAATAAACCATTGGCTTTAACTCCTACTTGGGGTTGTTCTTCTAAAAACTTATCTAAACTAAGACCTTGTAATAACAAGTATCCATAAGATTTATCATGCAGTTTAAGCACAAATTCAGGTAATAGAAAACGTCCATCTAACATGTCGCCACTGGCGGTAAGATTAATGTTAGTCTCACTTAATCCGGTGACCTGTTGTAACCAGTTGGTCGGCAGTTTATTGCCATCTTTATTGAGTTCAATATTGGCATTAACATTTAAATTAGTGAGCGATAAGCCGATTTTAGCTTGCTGTAAACTGATTGCCGTTTGTGGACAGACAAGCTTACTGTGAGCAAAGTGTTTTTCATCTGCGGCCGTATTCGGCGCATCGTAAGTTTGTTGCCAGTTAAATTGGCATTGAGCAAAAACTTCACCGCCGTTAAATGTTTTATCTTGCCATTGCCCAGATAAAGACGATAACTGCTGTTCAATCTTCATCTCAAATTGACTGCTATTGTCTATTTCGCTTAAGGCGAAGCCTGCAATAAGTTTACTGTGGCCCTGAATAGTAAAGTCATTCGGCAAGGGTTGGACTTTTTGCAATGTATTTAGTGCGGTTTCAATGTCGGTATCGAATGTCCATTGTCCTGCTAGTGATAAGGGGCTTTTCTTATCCGCAAATTTAAGCAAGTGGTAGCTGCTTAAGGTAAGAGTATCGAGTTGCCATTGCTCATTACCGATTAATAGCCCTTTGGATAAGTTAAGTTGTTGAATGACATTTAACTGGTTTAGCGCAAGCAAAGGCTGGCGGCGATTGTTGCCGATCTGTTTGGTGATATCGAGTTGATTGACACGCCATGCTATGTCGTTAGTCGCTGGGGTTTGTAACCACTTGTCTAATGACGTTTGTAAAGAGTCATCTCTATGTAATCCAAGGGATAGCTTTTGGTTAAACGCCACCTCAGCTTTATTAATCACTCCCTCTATGGTTGATAATGCGTTTTTGCCTGCATGCGTTGCTTGCTGGCCAATAAGCTGACCAATTTGAATCTTGAAAGGGGCCAGATCAATTTGAGTCGTGTCTGGTTTGAACACTATGGTAGAGGTGTCATTGACCGTAAGCCCAAATGTCTCCCATTGCGCCGACGTTGTTTTGGTTTGTTTAGTTTGCTGCTGATTCTCACTGGTTACACTGCGTGAAATACTACTGTGATTAATGGCAAAGCTAGAGCTTGAATCTAACGATAGCGCGAGTTGATCTTGTTGTTGCGATATTTTACCGACTAAATGTAGTTTAGCCTCTGACAATAACAGCTGATCTAAAGCAATTTGCGGAAATAAAGCTTTAATATCAATAGTACTTGGAGCTGAAGGCGATGCTTGTAAGGCCGCCTTTTGATTTGTGCCAGTTATGGGATCTGTTATCCGAGTGTCGTCAGTGGCGAGTGTTACTGCTTGCTGTTGTTCGGTTTGGTTTATGGCGGCATGCGATGATAAAGCCATATCCAAGTCAAAATCACTGCTAAATTGTTGGTGACTATTCAATGTGGTATGGGCCAAGGTTAGCTGACTTTGCAGTAGTAATCCCTCAATGCTCAGCTTCAAGTCCGGCAGTGTTATTTGTAACGGTAACATATCATTTTGTAAGGGAATAACCGCTTCGATAGGGGAGTCAATGTGCACATCAATACGGGCCTGCTGAGAAGCCAACTTAGGCGTAAGTTGATCAACAGCATGTATTATTTGATTATCATGATCACCGGCAAATAATCTAATCAGCTTATTTCTGTCTTGTTCTGTTGGTGACAGTTGATAGTTAATGGGCTCTATGTTGAGTTTAATCGCGAACGCGTTAGTGGTTTTGTTGTCGGTTAAGGTTGTTGATATAGGGTAGTTACCCATATTTAGCATTAATTTAATTGGCTGCTGCGGCGCAAAATATACACTTGGCCACAGTGGAGAGTGCAAGGATAGTCCATCAATTGATTGTTGGCTGCTGATCTCACCGCTCATTAAGTCAACTTTACTATGGGCTGTCCACTGGCCTTTCACTGTGAGTTGTTGCTGACGGATGGGTTGCAGTATTTGTGATAACTGTTGCTGTAAGCCATTAAGCATATTATTAGCTTGTGCTTGTTGTGACTGCTGCTTGCTGTTTAATAAATGTAAATATTGATCTAATGACTCAAGCCCCTGATAACTTAAGCCCAAATCAACCAGCGTATTAAATTGCCACGCTTGTTTATCTAAGGTGGCATCAAGACTAAATAATGGAAAATCATTAAAGCGCCACAAGGTATTTAACTGACCTTCTGGAGTTAATGTGAGCTTGTCCATTTTTAACGTATTGTGCTGTGGAGCATCTTTATCCAGAAGTGGCAGCTTAATGTTAATCTCGCCTAACTCAATCATGGGTAATTTAGCCAAGTTGAGCTGCATTGACGCCGGCGATTCTTCTGTTTGTTGAGACTGACGAATAAAGAAACTGTCGCCTAAATCGACATAAACACTGTGTGTTTTGATACTAATAATGTCGTCAGCACTGATTTGTTGATTTTTAAGAATTTGCAGGCTATCTCGCAGCTCAAGGTTAAATTCTTGGATAGCGATATGACTGTCTTCCACTTTCAATACTAATCTAGGAATATAAATATGGTTAAACGACACATATTCGGCATCAAAGTTAAGCACTTCGATATGATTGTCGGCGAGTAAATTATTGAGTATTTTGACTGTAATGGGTTTGGCATTTTCGAAAATGATCCACACTAAGGCCACTGTACAAAACAGCACAAAGAGTAAGATCTTGTTAACGGTCAAAATGCGCAATAGTGACTCACTTTACGTTTGCTTGGTTAAGGGCATATGTGTTTGTTGGTCATGTATTTTTACATGACCTTGACTGTGATTACTCATCGCGACACCTTGTTGATTATAAGACATTTAGCGACATAAATTGGCTCATAAATGCTATTGCCAAAAAGAGGCTATTTAACGGTATAGCGATTAAAAAGTGAATTAGTTTAGCATGTTATTAGCAGTAGATTATTAAAATATAACACATTATTAATCTGTGGGCAGTTCAACTTTTAAGACGTACTTAGCTGCAGTTCGTGACAATTTGATGCCAGACAGAGTTTGCCAAGTGTCTTGATGCATCATGTGTGAGCGATAATGCACGAGTAAGTAACCACAAATACTGCCGCAAGCGGCGGTTAAATAATCTTGCTTATTTGATAGAAGAAGTCTTTATTAGGAGTGGAGTTATTTAGCGACTGTGTCTCTAAAAACGGTGTCTCTAAAAACTGTGTTTCTATGACGGTGTCTCTAAGACTTGTGCTGCATTTCTTAATCAAGTGTTGAACCGCTTATTTCGAGTCAATGTTCACCATAAAAGTTCAACTGTATCTGAGTCTTATGTGGTATTTATTCAATAAAAAAGGCGCATATGAGCGCCTTTTTATTGCCGATTAAGATGGCAAGCTTATGCGTTTAGCCTATCAAAGGTTCAACAACCATGTGTTGTAGTTCAATTGGGGCTATGGCATGTAGAGCATCCATTGCAGCACCCACTAAAGTGATTTTCCCTACCGATGATTCAACTAATACAGCACGCTTAATCTCGCTATATTGGCGGTTATTACGGATCAGATTTGATAACGCCATTTGCATCGGCTGCATTGATGGATTAAATGCTGCACTTTCAGCATAGCGACCACAGAAAGTGGCGCCATCCTTGGTTTCAAGAACTACAGCGGCGTTATTGTTGGTGTATGGCGCATAGCTTAGGCCCATTTGATCAATGGCTTCAATGATCATTGGGTCATCAGAATCACAATTAAACTCTTGCTGACGTTTACTTAATAGCGGCATGGTGACATCTAAGTCAGCAGGGCCAAACGCATAAGGCAAATAGTGTGCTAATGTTTTAGTTTCTTGCTCTGGCAAATGAATTCTAATCTTACTGCCATTGACTAGTTCATTCATAAATTGGCGGCAGTGGCCACAAGGGCTGAAGTTGACAATAATATCAACAATTTCTGTTTCACCGGCCAGCCAAGCGTGGCTGATTGCACTTTGTTCAGCGTGTACACTGTGAAATAGCGCTTCTCCGGGTAATTCTAAATTAGCCCCCATGTACAAGTCGCCACTGGCACCTTTTGCGATAGCGCCTACGTAGAATTCGCTGATAGGAGGGTTAGCCAGTGCAGCTGCAATAGGTAATAAATCCATTAGCACTTGTTGTTCTGGTTTGCCGCTTGCTTTTACAAGCTCAGCAAATTGAATCGCATCAATATGACCACAAAATTGCTCATGAAGTATTGGCACAAGTGCGGTAGCCAAAGGCTTGTCTAGTTGAGTAATGCTCTCTAAAAATCGATTTTGCATTCCCTTATCCTTAGATGAAATAAATTGTGTAAAGTGAAAGTTCACTATAATGATTGTAAATATTGGTATAGGGCTTTTAATAGCTTTTGTTTGTGTTCATTCTCGCTGGTTTCTTCGACCAGATTTTCGAGTTTTATCACATAATCAGCATTCGATAATCGTTGTTGACAGAAATCACGCCATTTACGAGCTTCACTGTCGCTTAATGTTTCTGGGTAATTACGGGCCCTAAAGCGAAACAACATTTCATTGATACGAGGATCATCAAACTGCAATGCTAATGCGGCTAAATTATGGGGTGCTGTATGGCAAATAATGTCCATTTTCGTTTTATCGGCATGGCTGAAAAAACCACCGCTGTAGAGCATTAAATCAGGATCAGTAATCGGTTTACGGTCTGTTTCAAGTTCAAAGACTTGGTTCAGTTTTTCACGCAATTCTGGGTGATTTTTCAGGCGTTTATATTGCTCGCGTGCAAATGCTTTATCAAACTGTAATTTTTCTGTTACCTCATCGTCAAGTAATTTTGGTGAACCGATAAACGGGCACTTATTCAGATGAATTTGTTTAAGTGGTATCGCCAGCTCGTTTTCGGCCAGATTTTGACGCGAGGTGTGCATACGATCGCTGATTTCTTGGGCTGACAAGGTTAACAAGGGAGAAATGTCCATCGCCAAATTAACGCAGATCACTGCATTTTTATTCGTTGGATGATAGGCCACTGGTGCAATCAATGTGGTACAGCCTTGCAGCGCACTAATTTTTGAACTGACATGAACCAATGGCTGCATTTTTAGCACATCAATATGATCCGCAACCGCTTGTTTACGTCTTAAGTTAAAATAATATTCATACAGTTTAGGCTGTTTTTGCTTGATTAATTTAGCCATAGCGATGGTGGCATAAACATCTGACATAGCATCATGAGCTTTTTCATGACTTAAGCCATTGGCTTGAGTGAGTAGTTCGAGCTTAAAACTCGGAGAGCCATCTTCTTTCATGGGCCAATTAATTCCGTCGGGACGAAATGCATAGCAAGCACGAACTAAATCAATAATGTCCCATCTCGAATTACCGTTTTGCCACTCGCGTGCATAAGGGTCAATAAAGTTACGATAAAAACCATAACGACTGACTTCATCATCAAATCGTAGTGAGTTGTAGCCTACAACACAGGTGTTTGGTTGACTAAATAAGCCATTGATACGTTTCATAAACTCAGCTTCAGGTATACCTTTAAGGTTAGCCAGTTGCGGGGTTATACCTGTAATGAGTATGGCTTCGGCAGCAGGTAAATAATCTGGTGCAAGTTTACAATAAAAGGTTTCAGGCTCACCAATAATGTTCAATTCTAGATCGGTTCGAATACCTGCAAATTGTGATGGTCGATCTTTACTTGGATTCGCCCCAAATGTTTCGTAATCGTGCCAAAATAGGGATGGTTGATTATCATGATTTATGTTCATTTATTTTTACTCATTTTTCTATTTAACGTCATGTAAATCATGATTAATTCCATTTTAAATCACTTTATTCAATTTCATTGAATTAGCTTTGCTATTAGGGCATCTGTGTACATGCCTGCGTACATATTTTTAATGTGTCATAAACTCTATATATCAATACTAAATATGTAAGCAGGCTCTAAAAATGTCTTTATCTGACAAACTGTTACGCTCTATAAACGGCAAACCATATTCAGGTAAATCTGAGCTTTCAGACCGCGATGGTTTAAGTGTGCGCATCAGTCATGCTGGAACCATTACCTGGTAGTATCGCTTTCGATTTCGCTCGTCGCCAGGGCGTTTAACCTTAGGTCGATACCCTGATGTCAAACTGGCTGAAGCTCGAAAATTGATACCAGAACTTAGAAACTCATTAGCGAATGATACAGATCCAAGAGTGTATTGGAAACAACGCAATACCCGAAGAAGCAGATCAACCGTTAGGTACTGTTGTGAACAATTCCTATTAAAGCAAAGTAATTCTTTAAAGCCTGGTACTGTAGCAACATATGGGTCATGTTTTAAAGTTCATTTGTTTGCTTGGTTTGAAGACCGGTTAGTAGAAGATATTACTCTGGGTGAATGGATTGATTTCTTTGGTCAAAAGTCGAAGAAGAATAGGGTAACATCTGGAGCAATTCTCAAACAGTTGAAAATAGTTTTAAATTGGTCTGTTCGGCGTCAGTTGATCCCCAACGTTGATGTGCTCCAATTAAGAGTATCTGATATTGGTTCTGCTTCAACAGTAGGCTCAATAGTCCTAACTATTTTAGAGTGCGGTAAAATAAATGGGTCCTTCTGGCTCGGTGCACTGCGGGGGTGAACAAGCGTAGTGCTTCACTACATTTGAAAATTTTAGAGGGTTGTGTTGTTGTTTTATAGCTTTGATCTCTGCCAATCAATTTTACCTAAAAAATAAACCTATTAAGCTAATGAATTAATAGTGTTTTACCCTACATTTGATGATGCACAATTACACTCAACTTTTGATCGTCTTAAACCACAACTTTTGATCGCCTAAAACTTTGTTTCTATCACTTCAGTTTGATGCTAAATATTTTGTATCAGTCATTACTTCCCCCTTTACGTGACCTGCACTGTACTTATTTACGGTTATAATGAGTTTTGAGAGCATAATAAGAATGTGTGAACAAAAAGCAGTCTAAAGGACTATGTTGAGAAAAATAGGCTGTTCTAATATTAATATTGTTTGGTTTATTTTTTACATTCGATGTTGACACTTTTAACGTGTAATTTATGTTTTTTATTTGAGTGCAAGAGTAATTAAATTACTTTATTTCAAATGTATAGGAAATGTAGGATGTTATTAATCAATAACTTAAACAGTCGGTTTTATCGGTCGAGCCGTTCAATAAGCGTTATGTGTCATCAATCTAAAGTTGTCTTTATATTCGAAAGGGTGAATTCGAATATAGGTTTTTATTTTCACCAACAACTGAAAAGGATATCAAGATGAAAAATATATCGTTAGTTTTTGTTATTATAATGTTATTTTCGCTAAATCAGACTGCCTTAGCAGAAAAATCAGGCTCCGAACCCCCACTTTTGAAAAGTAATTGCACTTTACCGGATTGGAATGGTGGGTCTGTAAATTACTATAAAACATGCACTGATATCGAAGTAAAGGATTGTACAATTCATGCTAGTTGTAAGCGAATTGATGGTTCTTATAGGAATGCAACATTTAGCTTAGGTGTGTTTTATAACAAATGTCCAACGAGCTGGGGTAGTAGGGCGTTATCTAACATTGACGGGCGCCTATGTTGCAACTGGGCGGGACAACCATCAATGTGTGGTGGCTAAAATAAAAAGGACGGGGTTATTTAATTCCAGGGTATGCTCTTGAAAATAACCCCGTCCCCTCTAACTTCGTTTGAACCAAAATTCGG
>NZ_JACJER010000330.1:0-397 GCF_014164185.1 Shewanella sp. SG44-6
TGGTCAAACATCCTTGCCAAAACGGTTTTGATCGTTAGCTCTGCTAATGGTTGCAGAAGCGCCGTCAATGGCGAAAGCTAAAAACCTGGATAAAAATGACGTTATTGGATAATAGAGTCTGGGGATCCAATAACGCCTTAACTGTAATATTAGCCAATATCCTTAATGGCTAACGGTGAAACAATAAAGCGGCAAGGATGCAAGTATTTTGCGCTTATTATTAGAATGATTGTTGCTGTGATAACAACTTGCTGGGGGACGAGTTGTTATCATGGTCAAACATCCTTGCCAAAACGGTTTTGATCGTTAGCTCTGCTAATGGTTGCAGAAGCGCCGTCAATGGCGAAAGCTAAAAACCTGGATAAAAATGACGTTATTGGATAATAGAGTCTGGGGA
>NZ_JACJER010000331.1:0-394 GCF_014164185.1 Shewanella sp. SG44-6
TCGCATTGTTGATTATTTTTAGGATTAGCCCGCGCCTGGAGGCCCAGTTAAAATTTGGCTAAACCAGATAGTAAAACCTAGTGCGCTAACCAGTAATACAGATAAAATTGGGGCTAGAAAGACAGTTAAAAAGATAAAAATCTTTAACTCTAAACCTTTTTTACTTTTGATTTGATTACTCATGGGTCCTCCAAGAGTGGGGATATAAGCAATAATTCATCATTGCTTTATTGCTTGTTTATTCGGTCCATGGGGAATGTTAGCGTTAATGCAGCAGCGAACTATATACTCACAAATTGGTAAACACGGATTAACATGATCTAAATCAACATTTTAAATAGCTAAAACGCGTGAACTGAGTGATTAAGCATAAAAAAGTAGTCAATAAATGCGG
>NZ_JACJER010000332.1:0-388 GCF_014164185.1 Shewanella sp. SG44-6
TATGTTATGGCGCGCGATTGTACGTGTGCCTAATTTTAAAAAAGGTATGCCACTTCTGGTTAGACAAGTTTATGTGCTTGGTGTCCGTTCCATGGTGATCATTTTAGTGTCTGGCTTGTTCATTGGCATGGTATTAGCGTTACAGGGGTACAATATTCTTGTTGGGTTTGGTACTGAAGAAAGTTTAGGGCCTATGGTGGCACTAAGCTTATTACGTGAACTCGGGCCAGTGGTTGCCGCGTTATTATTTGCTGGCCGAGCAGGTTCTGCTTTAACGGCTGAAATTGGCTTAATGAAATCGACTGAGCAGTTGTCGAGTCTAGAAATGATGGCGATAGATCCGTT
Organism: Shewanella sp. SG44-6; assembly: GCF_014164185.1. Lineage (NCBI taxonomy): Bacteria > Pseudomonadati > Pseudomonadota > Gammaproteobacteria > Alteromonadales > Shewanellaceae > Shewanella > Shewanella sp. SG44-6. Next base: position 346 of record NZ_JACJER010000332.1, read on the forward strand.
AAGACAAATTATTGCACCGCGTTTTTGGGCAGGCGTCATCAGC
>NZ_JACJER010000333.1:0-385 GCF_014164185.1 Shewanella sp. SG44-6
TGCTTGATCAACCAGGTTCAATTCGCTGGCGGTAGAGAAGCAAGAGGGTATCGTACCGGCTTCTTCGATAAACATAGTTTTCAGTTCTTCAAAAGCTGTGATCACTAGCCAGTCGATGCCGTTAATATGATGGATAAACATTGAGTTTCTCGGTAATTCTGATGCGGAGATTTTAACATTATCAGGGGCTGAACGTAGTAGAGATTTAGTAATTCTGTGCAATTTACGGTCATTCACTAGGCCAGCTTGAAACACGTCTTTGCCCCAAAGCAATTCAGCGTAGTTTCTTCTTGATTGTAAGTTACGCAGATTTAGCATTACTTTTTCTTATACTTCAACTACACAGATTAAGAGTGATTATCGAGTGGTTCAATAGTTATCTATT
>NZ_JACJER010000334.1:0-384 GCF_014164185.1 Shewanella sp. SG44-6
TGGCCTTGTGTCTTTACTGGCTTGGGGGTTAGGTTATTTCGGGCAACCGCATATTTTGTCTCGTTTTATGGCTATCGGCAGCCCAAAAGACTTAGTCCTTTCTCGGCGTATTGCCATGACTTGGATGATAGTGTCACTATTTGGTGCCTTAGCAACAGGTATTGCCGGCAGCCTTTATTTTGCCGCCGAACCACTTGAAAACTCAGAAACCGTGTTTATTCATTTAGCCCATGCCGCGTTTAACCCTTGGGTTGGTGGTTTGCTTATTGCAGCTATCTTATCTGCCATCATGAGTACTATCGATTCGCAGTTGTTAGTCTGCTCTAGCGTGATCACCGAGGATTTTTATCTTAAATGGTTGCGTCCACAAGCCAGCAGTAAAGA
>NZ_JACJER010000335.1:0-384 GCF_014164185.1 Shewanella sp. SG44-6
ACTGCTTTATAAGTTGCTGGGTATCAAACGATACCTTTGTGGAGGCTTGAGCCTAGTGCAGTGAAAGTTGCACGCTGGGTTCTTAGGAGGGCGGCACTTGGTAACAAGTGTCGTCTATCCGACAAAGACGTGTTTCAAGGTGGCCTAGTGAATGACCGTAAATTGCACAGAATTACTAAATCTCTACTACGTTCTACCCCTGATAATGTTAAAATCTCCGCATCAGAATTACCGAGAAACTCAATGTTTATCCATCATGTTAACGGCATCGACTGGCTAGTGATCACAGCTTTTGAAGAACTGAAAACTATGTTTATCGAAGAAGCCGGTACGATACCCTCTTGCTTCTCTACCGCCAGCGAATTGAACCTGGTTGATCAAGCA
>NZ_JACJER010000336.1:0-381 GCF_014164185.1 Shewanella sp. SG44-6
TTGCGCTTTCGAGGAGCTATCAGGGGTTAGTATAGATTCTTCTGAATATGTTCATATAAAGAAGTATAGTCATGGAGGGATGTCTTCGGGAATGGTTGCTCCGGAGGTTTGGAAAAATGAAATAATTCCGCATTTGAAAAGTACCATATATAATGGTGCTTGCTAGGTATAAAATGGCGTTTCATAACAAGCAAGTCAACGGGACACAAACAGCAGGCTGTGCTCGTATAGCCAGTTATTTTTAGCCCGTTAATATGGGCGTTGAGGCTGTAGAATTTCTCCAAAAATGACGTTTCAACGTCTTTTTCATAAATAAAGCAACTTGGTTGTTTTTTGAGCTTGTAGGGTGTCGATGCCTGTGATCTAATAGATATTATTCAC
>NZ_JACJER010000337.1:0-381 GCF_014164185.1 Shewanella sp. SG44-6
GGTCAGTAAACTCACGTCGGTAATCGGCTCATTACCAAGGTAATAATATTGGGCTAATGCAATGGCTGTTGTTTGATTAAGTGGCGATAAACGTTCCCCTGTCTGGGCATTTAGCATTAGCTGCTGAGTTGCTGTTTTGGTCGGAATGGCAAAGCGGTATACGTCTTGTTGCATCAGTTTACCGACGCGTATTTGCTCTGCCTTAGGGTTAGTTTGTAACAGTTTTGCCAATGAATACTGTAGCTTATCGGGGTTCATTTGAATGCATAAAACTGCAAGAACACTCCATAAATGGCTAATGCTTTTTCTCGGACTACAGTTCGTTATTTGGTCAGTGACAGGAACATATATGGTGTTTATGCATATTGACTATATTCATGG
>NZ_JACJER010000338.1:0-380 GCF_014164185.1 Shewanella sp. SG44-6
TGCAAGAACTTTTTTCATTGGATTTCCTTTGATTGAGCAAATGTAAATATCTTATTAACAGTAGAGTTAATGCTGCGTAATAACAAGGTATATCGAGATTATACCTACTTTGGTGACACTTAAATAATCACACTGCACCCGCTTTAGCAAAATTGTCACTAAACTGCCGCAACTCTTTATCGATTGAGAGGGGGGTGTAATCCTCAGCTTTTTATCACGGCTACTGATTAATTAAGTCATACTGACGGGTTAACAAACCCCAGCACCTTGCGCGCCAGAATGCGCAAATATGGCATCATACGCCAGTCAAATTAGCTGACTGATAACATTAAGTGAGTCATAAGCTGAACTATGACGATGCCATCAATGAGCAAATAGGA